>CAMLOB010000025.1 GCA_946481475.1 uncultured Chlorobiota bacterium
CCCACCCGCTGATATCTCCGGGCAACGCTCCCGCCTCCAGAAGCATCCGGACCATCTCCGGATTTCCCGCTTCTGCCGCGGCGTAGATAACGTTCACTCCGCTCTGATCCCGGTAGCTTGAGACTTCATAGATCTGCGTGAGAATCCGAAAGAGGAACTCGGGATCGTCAACGGCGATTGCGGCAAAGAGCATCTCGCCCGGCCGCTTTGCGATCATCAGATCGATCACTTCTTCCTGTCCCGGCACAAAAGCCGCGTGATACGCATTCTCCAGACGGAACTGATTGATCTCCCAGCCGTCGAGAATCATCCCGACGATCTCCGTTCTCCCACGTGCGGCCGCCTTTTCCAGCAGATCGATCTCCCCCTCCACCGTCGGAGCCGAGATCCGCGGATCGACTCCGGTCGCCACAAGCTCGCCGAACCGTTCGGCATCCCCCTCCTCAATCGCCCTCAGCATCTCCAGCAGGGCCTCGTCCAGTTCCTCCTGCGTCATGGCTCCCGCCTCCACAAGCATCTCCTCGATCTCCTCATTTCCCGACTTCCGCGCCCATTCCAGCGGCGTCCGGAGTGTGTAGTCCTCATCCGATTCACTCAGATTTCCGCCGTCCGAGTAGTTCGGGTTGGCTCCGTGATTCAGGAGAAGTCGCACGATCTCCGTCCGCTCCTCGGCCACCGCCGTGAAGATCGGCGGCAGGTTATAACCGCCCCCCTCGTACAGACCGTTCGCCTCGGCGCCGGCATCCAGCAGGAAGGCGACGATCTCCGGCACACCCGAGCTGACCGCGTGGTGGAGCGGCGTCTGGAACGGATACTCCTCCCGGACGTTCGGGTCCGCCCCCGCCTCCAGCATCAGCGCGACGACGTTCGGAAGCCCGGTCCGGACGGCAAACATCAGGGGAGACCATCCCCGCACATCCTGCCGGTTCACGTCGGCACCGGCTTCGATCAGGTAGAGCATCGTCTCGTACTTCCCCTCGCGTGCGGCAAACATCAGGGGAGTCATGTCCGCACCGTTCCCTATATCAAGCTCGGCGCCGTTCTCCACCAGCAACCGGACGATCGCCGTTTCGTCCTCGCCGGAGAAGAAGGGGCTCATTGCCGCGACGCCGAGGGCCGAGCCGTACTCGTCGCTCTGCATGTTCACGTTTGCCCCGGCCTCAATCAGCACCCGGGCAATCTCCTTCTCCCCGTTCATCGCCGCCAGCATCAGGGGCGTCCACCCGTCGAACCCGGCGTCCGGGTCATGTCCCGAGGCCAGCAATCGCTGCACCTCCTCAAGGTTTCCCTCCCGCGCCGCAACGGCAAGGAGCGTGTCGGCGGACTGTGCAAAGACCGTCCGTCCCGAAGAAAGAAGAAGAAAAACAGGGAGAAGGATGAATGATCCGGAATACTTCAGCATGTCTCTGTTTTGTTCATGAAATGTTCTGTCGGCTGCGGCGGGGAGACGGTCCGGCACGGGCAGGATTCCGTACTCCGCCGCTGCAACGCAATATACATACCCCGATGTCCGAGCGAACCGATTCAACACGTGAGGGGGATCCGTAGAACCGGACACCTCAGAACGTCACGTCGAACTTTCCGTCGGTGATTTCGTGGGTGGTGCCGTCGTTCGCTCCGGCCTGATTGTGCTCCACGGTCGTGGTGAACGAACCTTTCGCACCGGTCGAGGTAAACTCGTCGATCTTGATCGTTCCGCTGATCGAGGCATAGGTTTTCAGCGATGCGGCACTCGTCCCCTCGGCATAGGTGATAACCGTGCCGGTGGCGCTGTTGATCCCTCCGAGCTGGAATTCTCCGGCCTTCCCACCGGTCACCGTGATGTTGATCTGTTTGGTTCCGCCGCCGTTCACGTCGATCTGCGATCCGACGATAACCAGATTCCCCACGGCGTTCTGCGCGCTCAGCGAGGAGGCTCCCCAGCCGTCGCCGTCCACCTTGGCGGTCATCGATCCGTTCGGCGTGGAGGATGTCGGGTCGTCGTCACCGCAGGCGACGAAAACGAGCGAGAGGAGAAAGAGAGATACGGTCATGACAATGCGATTCATTGAATAACTCCTTCGTATGTGATGTGTGGTTTCCTCCGGGTCGGACTTGCCGACCGGGAGAAATATGAGGGAAGAAGGATGAGAGGGAAAGTCCGGTTTTGCGATATTCTTACCGGGCCGCTGCGGTCCGTATCTTGCATGCCATGAACTATCTCTTCACATACCTGAAAACGCTTGGTGAACGGGAAGCGGATCTCCTGAGCGGGATCGACCTTTCCGGACGGGAACGGGAGACGCTCGATCTTCTTCTGCGGATGCGAACCGAAGACGAACCGACAAAAGAGGAAGCATGCGGGCGTTTGAAGATGAGCGGTTCGATGTTCGACAAAACCTGTTCGATCCTGCTCCGCAAGGCGTATCAGGCGGTTGTGCCGCAAGAAGGGATCGGGCTGCTGGAAGATCTGCACCGCAGGTCGCTGACCCCGAATTTTACGCGGGAATTGAAGAGGCAGGAACGGGAAATTGCCGGATGGCCCCGGGAGGAACGGATCGGTTTCTACCGGAACGTCTTCAATCTGATCCACACTCGCTTCTCGATGCACTATAATCCCGATCTGGCCCGGCGTGTGGCCGCCGCATGGAAGAGACTGCAGAAGGATGCCGGAATCCGCTACTACACCGATGTCTGCATCTTGGGAATGGAGACCTGGCGAGTGGCGGCCGGAGATGCGGACGACAGGGCAAACGCCGGGTTGCTGAAGCGGCTTGAGAAATTCGACCGGCGTATCGATCCGGACCGTTATCCTCTGGCCCGCTACCGACTGAACCTTGTCTGGGCAGTCTATCGCGCACAGATCGAGTACGACGTCCCCCACCGGACCGCCGTTCTCGACGAGGCGCTGGAACTCTGCCGGAAGCATCCGGACGTTCTCCCCGAGAGTGAGCGCATCGCCACGGAACTGATTCGGGCCGAGCACGAGTATTTCTTCGGCGATGACCACCGGACGGCGTGGCGGATGTACCGCGATCTCTTCCGGACGTACCCGAACGAAGCGGATCGCCAGGGCTACCACCGGATGAAATATATGCAGCTCTGCCTGATTACCGGAGACTACGAAACGGCGGAACGGCTTCTCAGAAAATACGGGACGGTCGACCTCAACGCCCCCGACATCGGTCAGGCGAAGGGATCGGCTCTGATATGGGGAAAGCTTTCCCTCTACCGCGGTCGGTTCGACGACGCCCGCCGCTATATCGATCTGGCCTTCGAGCTGAACCAGAAACGCTTCTTCATCCAGTACGAAATCGAATGCCGTCTCCTGCAAACCGCCTGGTTCGCACTGCGCGGGGACGACGCGGCGGTGGAGGCGCTGGCCCCGGCCCACATGAAATATCTCCGCTCGAAAGGCTACTACCTGAAGACCTCCGCCTTCTACCCCTGGTTCTTCAAACTCGCCCTGGCCTTCATCGACGAGCGGGTGACGGGGAAGCCTCTGTCGGCGGCTCTGGAGCGGAAGTACGAGGCGTTTCAGAAGGGGGCGGCGGGGCAATATGGGGAGTTATTGAGAAGAATGAGAGAGCAGAAATGATCGAAACAACGATCGATCACACCCATGAGAGAATAACCACAAAAGCACAAAGAATCACCAAGGGTCTTCCTCACCCGCATCATACTTCAGGCATTCCTTCAAAGTAAAATCCCCGGACCTCTGCAACTCCGGAAATTGCTTTACTCTCCTGCTCAACATTCGACTGAAGCGTGATGGGAAATACCTATCAGACGTTTTTCTTCGGCGACTGAACAATGGACTTGGTGATTCTTCGTGCCCTTTGAGCCTTGGTGTTGAATAACCGTCAACGCACCACGACCGGAGCAAATCCGGACGTGCACCGGAATCAAGGTGCCACCGTCTCATTCCTTCAGCAAGGAATGAGCGGTTATCGCCTCCGCTTAATCACATCCCTCCTCATAAAACACATCATCAATCGCAAAGAGCTGCACGTCCCATCCCCGCTCGATCACATCGAAGAGGTTCAGGAAGAAGCCGCCGACCCCGGCGAACGTTCGTGATCCCTGCACACAGGTTCCCCCGGCCAGATCGTTCTGCGAGTAGCTGCCGCGCATCAGGTAGGCGAGGTGGATGTAGTAGGCGATCTTGTCGTAGCCCAGGAAGGACCACTCCACACGCGGGAAGGCAATCGCATACTCGGCGAAGCCGGCCGCGTTCGGGACGATCCGGATCGAGTCGGCCTCCTGACTGACGAACTCCTTGTTGAAGATCAGATCGAAGTTGTCCGGCGGTGTGAACCGATAGCCGATGTCCACCCGGTAGTCGGTCGTCGTCCCGATCGTCACCTTCCCCCCCAGCGGCAACTGCATCGCCGCGGCGAAGACCAGCGGGAACTTCAGCTTCATCGGCAGAGGACCGACGAGGAAGGGGAACTTGAAGAGGGTGACCGGAAGTTCCGGCGTGGAGATGATGTCGGAGCCGACGGTCATCTCCTTCCGGAGCGTGGCGCTGACATCGTTGATGACGTACTCGAACGACTTCAGTTCCTGGTCGATGATCCGGAACGATCCCTTCCCGGTGAACTCCGAGACCTCGCCGCTGATCTTGTACTCGGCAATTCCGGCCGGGTCCTTGCCGGTGACCGAGACCGAAAGCTGATCCGGGTTCTCGCAGCCGACCTCGAACGTGAAGTCGTACTTGGCCAGCTTGAAGTCGAACGAGCGAGCCGGATCGTAGCCGACTTTCCCGGCGGAGACCACGTCGTTCCCGACGGTGATCTCCGCCGGCGGCGCGTTCTCGAAGTCCGGACGGAACTCCCACTCCACCGTCCCGTTCTTTATCGCCTCGGTCAGCAACGCATCTTCGGTTTCGATGGCGATCTCGCCGTCGGCCGTGCTCACGCTTTTGACCTTCCGGAAGGTGACGCCGGTGAAGATCACCACATCCCCCGGCTTCAGATTTTTCGCGTCGGAGACGTCATCCGGCAGATAGTAGATCTGCGTGATCGTATCGACCTCGATCCCCTTCACCTCATCCTCGTCCAGAACCACCGTCCCGTCGGTCCACTCCACATCGAACGTCGTCTGCAGGTCTCCGGCACTGCTCTCGGTGATGATCTCCGGACGTATGCGCGGCCCGTCGTTCGGGGCGGCCGGATCGTCGCCGCCGCACCCGGCCGTCAGGAAGAGCGCGGGGAGCATGTGAAGAGCGTATCGACGAAAAAAAGTCATGATTATCCCTTGTATTCCGGGTTGATATTACAGTAAAGAGTCCCCCCCCTATCCCCTTGGTGAACCTTCGTGTCCTTCGTGTCCGCCGCGGCGGATGGTGATTCTTACCACCAAGACACAAAGGACACGAAGAGGCCACAAAGGATCTCAGTTGTCGAACTCGATGTCGAAGCTTCCGGTTGCCGTGCCCGATTCTCCGTCGGTCGTCTCGGCATTGATCGTGAATGTTCCCCGCATCCCTTCGGTGGAGAGATTCGAGATCGTGATCGTGCCGCTCTCCTTCTCGCCGTAGCTCTCGCCGGCGTAGTCGAAATCCGTCTGTATCGCCTGTCCGTCAATCGTATGCGTCTTCTGCGAGGCGAAAGCGATGCCGAAGCTGATATGTGAATCGTCGGGTCCGTAAGCAACGAAGGAGAGGGCGACGATGCCGCTCGCCTCGGTCCGCGTGGCGATAACATTCGTCGCCGTCCACGACTCGCCATTGATCGTCGCGGTCACCTCGTCTGCATACTCGTTGTTGTTGTTATTGTTGTTCGGATCATCGTTCCCGTCGGTCGGACCGTCGTCGCTGCAGGCCGCGAGGCTGACGATGAGAAGAAGAGGAAGTGCGAATCGAAGTATCGTTGTCATGGTTATCTCCCGATAGTAAACATGCTGATGTTGCGTGAATATTTGCAGCTATATCAATCGTTTCTCCATCGCCTTACGCACCGCCTCGGCACGTGAGTTGACCTGGAGTTTTTCGTAGATATTCTTGATGTGTGCGCGGACGGTATGGCCGCTGATGAAGAGTTTCCCGGCGATGATCCTGTAGCTTTCGCCGTTGCAGAGATGTTCCAGGATCTCACGCTCCCGTCTGCTCAGCGGCGAGGCCGGGTCGGGTCCGCTCTGAAAGGAACGGATCACCCGCCGGGCAATCGAGGCGGACATGGGAGAACCGCCACGGTAGACCTCGTCGATCGATTGCAGAAGCTGGGCGGGAGACATACTCTTGATCAGATAGCCGGTTGCCCCGGCACAGAGCGAACTGAAGACGGCATCGTCATCTTCCTGTACCGTCAGCATCACCACATCGGTCTCCGGAATCCGGTCGCGCAGAATCTGTGTGGCCTCGATGCCGGAGATGCCGGGCAGGCCGATATCCATCAGGATTACGTCAGGGGGATTCTCCGGCAGGGCTTCAATCGCCTCCTCGGCATCGCCGAACGCACGGAAGCAGCGGTAGCCGGGAGAACCGTCGAGAATACGGGTCAGGGCGTGGCGGATCGTCTCGTCATCCTCGACGATCGCGACGGAAATCGGTCGGTCTTCTATTGCGCGGGTCATAGGTGGCCGTTGTTTCGTGAGCCGATTCTCTCTCCCCGGAAAAGTAAGCGGAATGTGAGGAAGGAATCAATGACCCATTTGGGGTATTTCCGCCATAGCTGCAGGTACCGGCTTTGAGGTGCGGAGCTTGATCCATTCGACACTCGTCATTCGTAAATCGAACATCCGAGTCGGTCGGCTTTGGTCTGTCAGAGGGTGTCTTAAAAGTCTCGAATTGCAGAAGGCTCTGTTGCTTGGTGGTACTTGGTGGTTTCTTCGTGTCCTTGGTGCCTTTGTGTTTTTTCACCACCAAGACCCAAAGAGCACGAAGAATCACCAAGGGGTAGAGCATGTCCCTGCTGTGTGCCTGGGACTGCTTGGACACAGAGCACACAGGCTACTTTTAAGAAACCCTCTCAGCCGTGAGCTACCTGAGCTGTCGGCCAAGAGGAACCCGTAACTTCACACATGTCCCCTCTCCGATGCCGGAACGGACAGAGAAGTCCGCCCCGAGACTTGCGGCACGCTCCCGCATCGACTTCATGCCGTAGCCGGAACTCTTCGCCTTGTCGTCGAAACCGCATCCATCGTCATCGATGCTGATGTGGAGGAGATGATCCCGAAGTCCGGCCGCAACGCAAACCGACGATGGACCGGCATGACGGGCCACATTGTGGAGTCCTTCCTTGCAGATCATCAGCACCTGCCGCCGCTGGTTCAGATCGAGCGTGATGCCGTTGAGAGCCGCATGATCGTACTGCATGGTGAAGGTAACGTCCAGATGAGCAAAGAGCGCCCCACCGGCCAGCTCAATCCGCTGCAACGTATCCAGGAGCGTGTCCTTGTCCGGATCGAGCGCCCAGATAAAATCCCGCATTCCCTGCGCAAGCTGCGCAGCGTTCCGGTCGATCTTCTCAAGCAGATCGTGCAGCTCTCCCTCCTCTTCCGCCTGTCGTCGTGCCAGCTCGGTCATGAAGAGAATGCGCGTCAGCGTGGTCCCCGCCTCGTCATGAAAATCGGCCGCGTTCTGCCGACGGACGTTCTCCCGTTCTTCTTCTCTGGCCCGCTCGATCCGCCGCTCCTCCCGCAACACCCGTTCGCGCGCCTCGATGCGGGCGCGGGTAAATGTGGCGACCGCTCCGACCCCGGCAGCTCCGTAGAGCAACCACGCCCACCATCTGCGCCACGGAGGAGGTTCCACCCCCACGGTCAGCACGGCAGGCGTTTCGCTCCAGAGTCCGTCCACATTTCTTCCCTTCACCAGAAAGGTGTATTCGCCGGGATCAAGGTTCGTATAGGTCGCCTCGGTCTTCTCCCCGGCATCGATCCACTCCTGATCGAATCCCTCAAGCCGGTAGGCGTACCGGATCATTTCCGGCTGTCGGTAGTGGAGCGCGCTGTACTCGAAGGTAACCACCGTGTCGCGCCAGGAGAGATCCAGACGCCGCACGTGAGTGACCGCACAATCGAGCATCAATCCGTCGGACTCTGCAGAACCGGCGACGACCGGAACCGGTTTGTTGAAAAGTCGGAGTCCTGTCAGCACGAGGACCGGCGGGGTCAGATCGGGAACCAGCCGGTCGGGATGGAAGCGATCGAACCCGGCGTTCGCTCCGAAACAGAGATATCCCTCGCGATCCCGGAAGGCCGATCCCAGATGGTAGGAAGAGGTGTGGAGCCCATCCGATGTGCCGAACAACCGGGCATCGATCTCTCCCTCCCGTTCACGACACCGGACAAGGCCGCGATCGGTCCCCAGCCAGAGTTCATCCCGATGTCCGACTATCGAGACGATGAAATCGGCAGGAAGTCCGCGACTCCGTCCGTAGCGGACGAAGCGGATCGATCCGTCCTCCTCCTCGATGATCCTGTTCAGACCTCCCGCGGTCCCGATCCATATCCGTCCCCGCTCATCCTCATAGAGGGACGTCACCATGTTGTTCCCCAGACTCTCCGGATCGTCCGGATCGTGCCGGAAATCCTCGAACGCATCCTCCTCTCTGTGGTATCGGGCAAGACAGACCGCGAAGCCGAACCAGAGTCGGCCCCGACTGTCCTCCAGCGAGCAGAGCATCGTCTCGTGCGGAAGATTTCCGTTGTCCGGTTCCCCCTTGGCGTAGTGGCGGAAGCGCCGGGTCCGCCTGTCGAGTCGCTGCATCCCGAGCGTGTCGCTTCCCGACCAGACGAAGCCCTCACGATCTTCCAGCACCCCCTTGATCAGTCCCCCCAGCACCGTCCGTTCATCTCTTCCGGCCAGCGTGTTGACCGGGGCGGGAAAGGCATCCAGAAGTTTCCGCTCCTCCGGATCCCACTCGAAAATCCCGTTTGCCGTTCCAACCCAGAATCCTCGTGTTCCGGGGGCGATCTGCAGCACCGTATTGTTATCCCGCATCTGCTGTTCGGTCTCCCCGCCAAGCGAATAACTCGTGCCGAGACGGTTCTGAAGATCATACGCCCACAGACCTTTGGGCGTCCCCAGCCAGTACGTGCCATCGCTCTGCTGATGAATCGCCGAGGCGGTGTCGGCCCTTCCGGCATCGTCCAGCACGTAGTGATAGTCGAAGTTGTAGCGGAGATCAAGCTGCGAGATACCGAGTCCCGTGCCGATCCAGAGCAGACCGGAACGATCCCGCAGCAGGGCGTTGACGGTCCCCCCGGCAAGCGAAAGCGAATCGACATCATCAGCTACGTAGAACGTGTAAAACCCCCTCCCTCCCTCCAGCCGGAGCAGACCCTTGTTTGTCCCGACCCAGAATCGGGAGGGATCGCTGTCCGGGGCAACCGATGTGATCGTCAGGTCGGTCCGGTTGTCCGGCAGGTTCACCAGCGGCTCCACCAGATCCAGATGTTCCCTCCGGTCGTCAAGTCTGTAGAGCTGACTGGAGGAGACGAGCATCACGTCGTCACCGGAGCGCGTCACGTCGATGATGCCGGGACGGTGTGCGCCGAGAAGATTCCGCATTGCGAAGGGGAGTTCGCGGAAAGTCTCCCGGCGAAGATCGAACAGGAACGCTCCGATGGCCGTGCCGACCAGCATAACGTCATCATCCAGAGGAAGCAATGCCGTGTAGCGATGCTGTCTTGTCCTGTTGGTGTTGTCGGTCGGCGGATGATAGTACTTCCTGATCTCCCCCGTCGCCGGATCGATGGAGGTAAGCGAACCGAAGGTTGCGGCCCAGACCCGTCCGTCGGAAGTCGAGGCGAAGTCCCGGACGATCCTGTCGCCGGAGGAAATCTCCTGCAGGTCGATCCGCCGGAACCGCTCGGTGCGCGGATCGAACCGGGCGCATCCCCCGTCGTAGGTTCCGAACCAGAGATCCCCTGCCGTATCCTCGCCGATAGCGATGATGAACTTTCCCGGAATCGACTCCGGATCGTCCGGATCGTTCAGGAAGCTCCGCCCCTCCATACCGGCCAGCCGCGTCAGTCCCCGCTGCGTTCCGATCCACACGAACCCGGTCCGGTCCTGATGCAACGCGTAGACCGCCTCAAGAGGGACATCCCCCCTGACCGGAGGAGGAGAGAAACAGGCGCGGCGGTGTTGTCGGTGTTCGGACATGATGTTGCGGCGCTATCTGATGGGTACGGGAATACCCGATTGATTTCTATCGAAAGGTTCTCTACCTTTGCCGGTGCTTGAAGCCCTCTATTATTCCATCAACACCTTGACATTGCAGAGGTACCCGTATGAAACAGACTCTCTTTCTCTTTTCCCTCTCCCTTCTCCTGCTTGCTCCTCCGACACTTTCGGCTCAGGACGAGAACCGGGCAAGCGAACTCTTTTCCGAATCGCTTGAGCTGGCCGAATCGGGAAATCTTCCGGCAGCGATTCTTCTGATGGATTCGGCAATTCGATTGAATCCCGATTCCCCCAACGCCTACTGGAATCTCGGCATCTGGTACGGAGAGGTCGGAGAATATATAAAAGCTCTGGAGACATGGCGGAAATACCGGTCACTGGAACCGGACGACTGGCAGGGGCGGGCAAAAGTTATCCAGACCTGTCAGGCTCTCGGCGATACGGCCTGTCGGGAGAAGGAACGGGAGGAGTTGTTCACGTTGTGGGAATCCGGAACCGACTCCGCTCTCTCATCAAAGGAGATGTACTGTCGGGATCAATTTTCCGTCGGCACAATGAAAGTCTTTGCCTTTGAAACGTTTGCCCCCTCCGGGGACCGGATGATTTTCTACACATTCTATCCGTTCGATTCTTCCGGCAATGCCGCTTCCCGTTTCTCGCTTGGAAGCTACGAGATGACCACACAAATGGCGCGTGACGTCGGCGAGATTGCCGAAGATGAGCGGATCTATCATCTCGATGAGTATGGCGGCAGCAACTACAGTCATGCGACGTGGGGTATGTATGGCTTCAAACCTTCCTATGAGGAAGTGAAGGGTTTCGTCTCCGCTGCTCTTGAAGGGCAGAACAAACCGATGAGCAGTTCGAGCCCTGTTCGCACAGAGACAGAAGAGGAAGAGAAATAGTCCGGAATGCAAAACCACCTTGACGTTGCTCGGCAAACGAGCGTCAAGGTGGTTTGCATTCCGCCGGGCCTCAGGCTCCCTGATGCTCTCACCCGGCTTCCCCCGAATCCTTCCGCCTGACTCCACACCCGATGTACTGTTTCAGATGAAAGCGGAGGGTTCGGGAAATCCGTTTGCTCCCTTCTTCTTACCTCTTCCTGCCTCCTCTACTGTTTGATGACCAGCACGTTGAACTTCTCCCCGATCGGCATATCCTTCGTCGTGTCGTCCAGATAGATCGTCCAGTTCGTCCCGTTCCACCAGACGCTGTAGCTGGTGCCTGCCGGGATGTAGGAGCCGTTGAACTGATGGGTCACCAGCAGGATATCGGAGCTTGCGGCTCCGGGATAGGAGAGATTGGTGATGTGGCTCCCTCTGCCGGTGTTCGTCTCCGAGGTCGTGTGAACGAAGGCCGTTCTGTCCGTCCCGCTCACCCTGATATAGCCGTTCTTCAGTTCCAGCGCGGTCCCGGCGGTGTTGCTTCCGGCATACTCGGCCGTCACGGCGTTTCCGGTCCCCTCCGTCTTCGCGTAGACGGCCGATCCTCCACTGCTGCCGTGGTTCACCTCGAAGTATCCGACATGTCCCCCTCCGTTGCTGAACGCGTCGATAACCCGACCGTTGCCGCTGCTGAAGGCTTTCAGGGCCGATCCGCTTCCGTTTGTCCGCGAGTAGATCGCATCACCCGAATTCCCCGCCGGATCGACATAGAAGTTCGCCCCGTTTCCATTGCCGGTCTGGCGTGCCACAAAAGCCGCCCCCGCCGTGTTCGTCTCGGCCACCAGCGCATCCTTCGCCCCGGTCGGATAGTCGATGTGGAAATATCCGGCGTTGGCGTTCCGCGTGGCATATCCCTCCACCGCCGCTCCGGTCCCGTCGGTCCAGGCAAAGACCGCCTGCGAGGCGTTGTCGGTGTTGGCGATCACGAAGGAACCGGCCCGTCCGCTGCCGGTGGAGTAACCGGAGATCGGCGAGCCGAGACTGGTGGAGACCCCGGAGAAGGCCGAACCCTTTCCGTTGGTCGTCACCCGGAGTCCGTCCAGCGGGTTCTCCACGCTCCCGACAAAGGGGAGAGTCAGTCCCGAAGCGTTCCCCCACTCCACCGTACTTCCGTTCGACATCAGCACCTGTCCGTTCCCCGAACCGGCAGCCGAGATATTTGCCGGGGTGATCCCCCCTTCGGCCACCGATATCGTCGCCACCGGTCCGTTCGGGTTCTGTATCTGAAGCGTTCCGTCGCTGTTCTGCACTCCCTGGATGCCGGAACCTCCCGAGCCGCCGCTGGACGAGACCGTCACCACGTTCCCGCTCCGCGTGATCGTCGTCCCCCCTCCCCCCTGCAACGTCACATCACCGGAGATACCGTTGATGCTCCGGACAACACCGGTCGCCCCCGGCGCCAGCCCCTGCGCGGTTGCGGCGGTAATTGCCGAGGGGACCGAAGTCAGAGGTGTGCGGGGAGACATCTCCGCGCCGCCGTCGACGGCGATTCCCAGATAGTACTGTGTAGTGAAGGAGAGGGAAGGAGGAACCGGGACAACCATGCTGAAGATCCCGTCGGTTACCCCCACGTTCTGCGTTTCGCTGAGAACCGGAGAGCCTCCGGTCGATCCGTTGTAGAGATTGATCGTCACCGAGTGCGTCCCGTCGGAGACAGGACTCCCCGAGCCGTTGGTCAGTTGTCCCTGATAACTGAAGGTGAGAGGAACCTGTCCCTTCGCCGTCATCACCATCAGAGCGGTGCAGAAGATTGTTGAAATCAGTCTATAGCATTTCATAGTAATTCTCTTTCCTGTTATGAGGTATTGGTTTCAGCATATCATTCTTTCCGATGCTTTCTATTTCACGACCGCCACGGAGATCGTCCTGCGCTCTCCGGCAGTCCTTAACTCCGCCGTGTAGACTCCCGGGTCCAGTTCGTCGGTCTCCGTCTCCGTCAGATAGATCCCCCCTCTCCTCTCTCCGTCGATCAATTCCAGCCGCATCCTTCCCAGCGCATCGTAGAGCCGGAGCGTTATCGGACCGGATTCGGGGAGACGGAATCGGAAGTGGAGAGTCGTCGAGGCCGGATTCGGGAAGCAATCGAGCACAGTTCCGGCACTGTGTCCGGCACCGGTAATATGTGTCTCCTCCACACCGCTCGGTCCGGATTCCCTCAGGCCGAACCAGAATCCCTGTCCGGCTTCCAGACCGGATACCGACGTCACCCCGACAACCGGCTGTCCGAGACTCCCCCGAACAATCAGACCTCCTCCCGAAGCCTCGGTCGCCCCACCACTCACCAGTCCGGAGCGCTCCTGCGCAAACCCGGCCGAAACGCACGAAAGCGCCATGACAAGGGGGATCAGAGCGAACTGTAGACATCTGCGCATCATATCAACCTCCTGCTGTTCATTTCAGATGGATTTATCGAAACGTTGATCTAACCTTTCCTCAACACCCTCCGTTTGCCCTGTGACGGAGATCCCGTACCGAAAGACCGCAAAGGGCACAGTAGAGGGCGTCCCTGTGGCGGATTTCTCCTCTGCAATTGGGACAGCATCCGTCCAGCGGCAATCCGCAGTTGGTACAGAACCGGTCGCCCGGATATCCGAACGAGTCGCAACTCCCGCATCGGGAAAGTTCATCAGTCACCGACATCCTCCCCTTGCGGGATCGTTTCAGTTGATCGTGTTGTTTCATATACATTATCGTTCCGCCATATGTCGTATCGTTCAGAACACAAGGTAACCGAAGGCTCGGACGGTCCGGGGAGAACGCTCGGACAGTTGAGGCCGGATGTTCGGACACCGGAAAAAAAGGGACGGGAAGGACTCTGGGGAAGACCGGTGAAGATGAAAGAGAGGGAGACCATACTGGCCGATTTCCTGAACCACGGAATCCTTCCGTTTGTGGGTCGGTGCGAAGAGCTGGATGAAATCAGGGAGTTTATCGCCGGGACGATCGATGCGACGTCGCTTCGATCCATCCTGATCACGGGAGAAGCCGGTATCGGCAAGAGTCGGCTGGTAGAGGAGATGATCCGCCGAAGCGGAACCGACGGTGAGGTGACCGTCCACGCCCGCCTCCGCCCGGCTTCCAGCACTTCTCCGGTCTCCCTGCTTGCTCACGCGCTGCACGACTCCCCCTCGGCCCGTCCGTTGCTGCGAAGAAGATTGAAGGCCTCCCTCGAAGAGGTTGTCGAGGCCGTTCGCCGACTTTGCCGTCTTCGTCCCACACTGGTTGTGCTTGAGGATATTCATCTGCTGGAAG
>CAMLOB010000026.1 GCA_946481475.1 uncultured Chlorobiota bacterium
ACTCTACAACGACCAGTGGGCCCTCGTCCCTCCGCTACGAACCGTCAACAAGGATATCCACAGGGCCACCTACACCGAGGCGGTCGGGGTCTTCTACCGGGCCGACCGGCTGACGTTCACCGGCCCCTACGTCTGGCCGCAGGCACGCCAGGAGACCGGTCCCTCGGTCCCTCCCGGCGCAACGGCGGCAACCTATCCCGATCCCTGGAATCAGACTCTTCCCAACGGCACGACCGCAGCGGCACAGTGCAAATTCTATTCCGGCGGAAGCCAGCTCACGTTTCCGAATTCGGGAGATCGCCGTCCGGTGCTGACGACATTCACCGAAATCGGCGGGCTCAACCGGAGGTTCAAGATCTTCGCCGTCCACACCACGCCGGGAGCCGACGCCCAGACGGCAACGGCAAGAATGCTGGGCATGGCCGAGGCGATCCCGGCCGACGATGAGATATCGGTCTTTGCCGGAGACTTCAATGTGGACGCCATCAAGAATCCGCGTGCCTTCTTCACCTCGATCCCGATGCTGTACGGTTTCGACTATACGATCCAGCCGGAACCGACGGTCTACAAGCCGACAACCGGACGGCTGGACCGGCAGGCAACCCCCGCAAGCTACAGGCCGCAGAAATCGCTGGACAACTTCTGGATACGCTACGGCGTGAACGTCCGCCCGCTGGGAGTTCCGCCCGGATATGTTATCAACCGGGTGATCGACGGCACCGGCATCCCCCCCGGACTTCCGTGGGACATGCTGGACGGACTGGAGGAGATACAGGCACTCGGAACTCCGGACGAACGGAACTCCGTCTTCCGGGAACTTGTCAACTTCGGTCACCTGGCCGCACCGAACGGGGCGACAAGGGGGGGGACGAGCGATCACCTTCCGATCATTGTCGACATCTGAAGAAGTGTGACCGGGACAAGGCATCGCACCCCATACGAATCCGACAGAGTACCAACAGAGCATTTGAACTTTCCGAACCCATAGAGACGAGATCATGGACTCCAAACAACTGGCCGACCTGCTCCGGGGACAATCCGCACAGCCGCCGCATCAGATTCTGCTCGACGACAGCACGCTGGAGCGAACGGGATTGAGCGCCCTCATCAAACAGGACCTCCTGCTGGCGAGCGGCGCGCTGGTCCTGACGGTCGATCCGGATACCATTCCGCAGAATCCTCCGGCAACGGGATTCACGCTGGATGCGACCGTGCCTGAGGGGACGGCCGCCTTCCTGAATCTTGACGGAAGGGACTGTACGATCGACTTCATCGTCGGCACACAGGTCGATATCGTGATGACCGTGCAGACGCGGGAGGGGGGGGGGAAACCGATAAGCTGGAAGTTCAGCGACAGCTTCCCCGAGCTTGCCGGTCTCTTCTATGATATGCTGACCTACAGCGATCCCGAACTGATCTTCGCCTCGATCGTCTCGGGGAGCACCCCGGTCGGACTGAGCTTTGACGGGAGCCTGCAGATGACCGGGCTGCTGAACTACATCGCGCAGGTCATCGGTTCCAGCAGCAGCTACCCGTTGCTCGGCGAACTGTCGCGGGACGAAAACGAGAACCTGAGCTTTGATCTCGGCGCAAACCTGAACGTCCCCTCCCTCTCGCTCGGCACCATCGTCACGATGAACGATCTGATCGCCGGAGTGGGATACAGCAGAGTCCAGGCATCCGACGGAAGCACGGTCACCCTCGCACAGCTCTATCTGGGGGCAACGGTGACCTTCGAGAACGACAGGGGAACGAAGCTTCCTCTGGATATCCGCGTGCAACTTCCGATGCAGTCGGGCCTGCCGATGCTTGTTCTGCAGGTGCTGCCGGTTCCCGGTTTCGATACCAGTCTGGACCGGCTCGGGAGTCTGATCGGGGGGGAATCGTGGGACAGCTTCTTCACCGGACCGGGGGAGCAGTTGAAACCCTACTTTGAAACCTTCGGCCTGATCGGATACGGTGCAACGTTCGGACTGAGCGACCTGTCGGTGATCTCCTCCAGCCTCAATGTCGGGACACTGAAGGACTGGACGATGTGGGGGGACTACAAGCTGCGGTTGAACGGAAACTGGACGATCGTCTTCGGCTCCCCCTCGGTCTCCACACTTACGCTTCAGGCACTTTTCATTTTCAAGACAATCAACTTCGAGGTCACGGTCGTCCTGCCGAACCTGACGATCAGCGGGCAGCAGACCGGAGACCCGTTGCAGTTGAACCTGAGCCAGTTGAATCAGTTGTTCGACAACGGTCTGACGATTCCGAACGATCTGCTGCAGGTGGAGATTTCGAACTTCAACATCAGCATCGACATCCCGAACAAGCAGTTCAACATCGGCGCCTTCGTCAGCGCCAGCGTCAGTCTTTTCGGGACGGAGCTTCTGGCGATCCAGAACATGAACGTCGCCATCGCCGTCGACGCATCGCAGCCGACGCTCGGCTACACGGCGAATCTGAACGGCATCGTGAAGCTCGGTCCGATCTCGGTCCAGGCCGACGCCACGCTCAGCAACCAGACCGACACCGTCTTCTCGCTCCACCTTGTGGACGAAACGCTCGGCTCGATGCTGAACCATCTGGTCCACCTGGTCGATCCGACGTTCAACGTCAGCTTCGGCGATCCGTGGAACAGGATTCTCGACATCAGTCTGGACGCTCTTGTGCTGAAGGTCAACGTCACCAAGGGGATCGTCACTCTTACCTACACGCTGCCGAACCCGCTCGATCTGGTCTTCATCAAAATCGACTCGTTCGGTCTGAGCTACACACGGGGGAACACGAACGCCAGTACGACGAAGATCGAAATCTCCGGCAGCTTCTTCGGTCAGCAGTTCGGCGGAGGAGGGAACAACGGTCAGTTGGGGGCCAATGGGGCGAACCCGCCGTTGTCGTGGGATCCGATCAACGAGAATCCGCCGGCAATCCCGAGCGGCTCGCCGTCGATCTTCGACCTTCAGTACGCAGGACTCGGCCAGCATATTGCGTTCGATGGAATTGAGCTGACGACGATCACCGAGGTGATGGATGCGTTGCGCAAATCGGTCCTCCCCTCCCCCGCCGGAGCGCTCCCGCCGTTCGGACAGAACGGGCTGGCCTTCAGCGAGGAGAGCAACTGGCTGATCGGTGCGCAGTTCAGCATCATGGGAACCGTGTCGATCAGTGCGATCTTCAACGATCCGAATCTCTACGGCATCCTGATTCAGCTTTCGGGAGAGAAGGCGAAGATCTTTGCCGGACTCAGCTTCGAGATTCTCTACCGGAAGGTGACCGAAACGATCGGCGTCTACCACATCGAACTGAAGCTGCCGGACGCGATGCGGAATCTGCAGTTCGGTTCGGTCTCGATCACACTGCCGGTTGTGGTGCTGGACATCTACACGAACGGTAATTTCAGGGTCGACTTCGGCTTCCCGAAGGGACTCGACTTCTCGAACTCCTTCTCGATCCAGATCTTTCCCTTCGTCGGTTACGGCGGTTTCTACTTTGCACTGCTGAACGGGGCGACCTCGTCGCGGGTTCCGCAGATCACCAACGGCACTTTCTCGCCGGTGATCGAGTTCGGGTTCGCCCTCTCGATCGGCGTCGGCAAGACCGTCAACGCCGGTATTCTCTCGGGGGGCATCACCGTGACGGTGATCGGCATTCTTCAGGGAGTTCTCGGCTGGTTCAATCCGACCGACAACTCGCCGAAAGAGGTCTACTACTGGATACAGGGGACCATAGCGATTGTCGGGCGACTCTACGCCACGATCAACTTCGCCATCATCCAGGCCACGGTCGACGTCACCGCTTACGCGAGCGTGACGCTGACCATCGAGGCGCACCAGCCGATCTACATCGCCATCAGCGCCGGGGTCTCGGTGAAGGTAAAAGTCAAGATCGTCTTCTTCACGATCAGTCTCAGCTTCAAGGCGACGATCAGCGCATCCTTCACCATCGGTTCGGCTTCGCCGACACCGTGGCAGGTGGCCTCCGGGAACAAAGTATCGTCGAGCGCACAACTTCAGATGCTCCGTGGCCAGCAAACGCTTCACACCTCCCGTCCGTTCCGTCCCGGCTACGCCCGTGCCCTTCGTCTATCCTCGCTCGCCGCTCAGGGACCGATCACCGACTGGCCGGCCGTTACGGTTCTGCCGGGGGGGGCGCAGAAGATCACGATCTGGACCATGCCCGCCTTCACGAAATCGGCAACGTCCGGCAAGGGTGAAGCGATCATGATTCTGGCGGCGGAGAACTCGATTCCGCCGAGCGCCGGAACGATTCAGGAGCATCAGATGCTCCACGGAGCCGATCCGGCATCGGCCCCCTTCAACCTGCTGATGCAGGGAATGCTGGGGTGGGGAATCTATGTGATAACCGACGGCGGCTCGTCGGTGACGGCCGATCAACTGACCGCACTGCAACTCCAGTTGAACGATCCGGCAACCACTGCCGCGGCATTCGATTACGATACGCTGACCGCCTTCCTGGCAAAGAACTTCACGTTCGACGTGACGCCGACAACTTCCGTGGCGAGCGAAACCGGCGTGGCGATCTTCCCGATGGTCCCGGCAATTACACTGACCGACACGGCCGGGACAAACGTCGACTTCAACACGTTCAACAAGGTCGACCTGACCTATCAGGAGAAGGTGGCGGTCTACTTCCAGTTGCTGCAGACGCAGTTCGACGAGCGGAATAACGGATCGGATAATTTGCAGGCGACCGAAGAGGACACTTCGATATCGATGGCGAAGATCATCTTCTCCCGCTACTTCAACATGCTGATGTCGGCCGGGGTGCAGGCGGCAATCGATTTGCTGACGACCTATCCTTTCACAACGTCCGGAAGCGATCCGATGAGCATCGCCGACGTCGGCTCGGCGATCGGAGACGCCGATCTGGTGAACGATCCGCTCCGGGTGGCGACGCCGAACCAGGACAAGAAGGTACTGAACGCCGGAGCGATCATTTCGCTCCCCGATGTCGTCCGTCAGATCCGCTCGGGAGAGGACCTGAGCGCCATCGCCACGGCCATGGCCGCTCTTGGAGCGTTGACCACAGAGGGAAAGCCCTACACGGCGGCCGATCTTCTGGAGGTAAATCTCGATTCCAACGGCATCTTCAACGCCGGAACGCTTTTCCCGGTAACCGGTCTCGGCTACACGACGCAGGAGAACGACACGCTGAACCTGATCGCCTCGCGCATTCTGCTGCGGGCAAACAGCACGCAGCTTCTCAACCTGATCACCGGCAGCGCCGAAGCGGTGCAGGGACTTCTGGAGCTGAACCCGTCGATCACCGATCCGAACGGACAGATTGCTCCGGGGACGACGATCACGCTGCCGGAAGGAGCCTCCTACACATCGGCCCCCGGAGATACGCTGACGCTGATCGCCTCCTACTTCCTCGGTGAGGCACAGGGGGTGTTCGATCTGGTCACGTTCATTCCGGAACTGCTGAAACAGAATCCGAATCTGCCGGTGACCGATCCGCTGCAGCCCCAGCCGGTCGGAACGGCGATCTCGATACCGACAGTCAACCGGGTGATGGCATCGGGGGATACGGTCAACTCGCTGACGACGACGCTGATCACGACGTCGGCAATCATTCAGACAAACATTCTTGCGATCCCCTCCTCCACTCCGCTGCTCGCTCCGCAGGGAGTTCTGCGGGTTCCGCTCCGCTACGCGCTGAAGGCCGACGACACGTTCAGCGGTATCGCCGGAACGTTCGATCTGACGTTGCAGTACCTTGCCGAGCAGATGACCGAAGCGGTGGACGGGACGGTGCCGAAGGTTTTCGGGACAAATCAGGAGATCGTCATCAGCGATCTGGGATCGATCCGGATCACGACATTGATGAGCAACCTTCTGAACCAGGCCGAGTGGAACAACGCGTCGGGTCAGGTCTCACGCTTCCTCCTCTCGGGTCTGCGTCTCCCCGATCCGAACGACGCCTACTTCCAGGGACTGACCGTAGAGGATCTGTACGATCCGACGAAGCTGGGTCCGATCGTCACCGCACCGATGTTCGGACTGACCGGACAGCAATACACGATCGATGTGCCGGCCCCTTCCGGATACGAGATCACACTGAAAAATCAGGCGGGTGTGTCGTGGCTGACGTTCGACTCGCAGAATTCGGCCACGTTCGGACTGACCGACGATCAGGCAAAACTGCTGCAGACGATTGCCGACACGCCACTGACGCCCGGCATCGAGACGCTGACCCGTCTGGCGCTCTACCAGATGGTTCCCCCACGCATCGCGATTCTGAACCACGTCGCGTGGCAGGCGGCAGTCCCGCCGGAACTCGACAAAGAGAATGGAGGGGGGGCGGGGAATCCCTCGATCTGGCTCTTCCCGGACGAACTGGTTCTGAGGATTGCCGCGGGGACGGGATCGACTTCCGCATCATCGCTGCTGTACGAACTTGTGCTGGCAAGGGAGACCGGTCCGAACTCGCTCGACACCGAGCAGATCGCCTCGTATGCGTGGGGAACGGTCGTCGACATCCCGATCGCCCTGCCGGTGACCGACAGTTCGACGAACTCAACGGCCAACACCTACGTGGTCAACGGTGCGGACGACACCGGGGCAAGTCTGCTGCAACAGGTCTACGCCTACCTGACCGGTCCGGAGGGATCGAAGGATTCGGCAACGCTCTATCTTCTCTACTCGCCGAATCCTGCAGGAGGAAATCCGAGCGGATTGATTACCGATAAAATCACAACGGACACGACATACCTGATCAAGACCAATCTCTCGACGCTGACCCACAGCGCGAACACGGTCTTCCTGCAGGATTCGATGCTGACCGGAGATCCGACCGACGTTTACGCCGCGCCGATCACCGATGTGGCCGATTTTCTTGCCCTCCTCTGGGAGGCAAGCATTACGCGAAACGGCGGGTTCTTCCTGAACTACGTCAACGCAAACGGCGGCGCGGGACTTCCGGCGGACGTCTTCGGAACGGAGACGACGGCGACGATCTCGCTTCTGATTCTTCTCGACTCGCAGACCGAAACGAAGGATGCGCCGATTCTCCCCTTCAACAATTGCGGCGTCGTCGGAGTCAACATCGACACGACGTCGTCTTCGGTCTTTGCACAACCGGCCACGTGGACCGTGGTCGAGAACGATTCGCTGACATCGGTACAGACAGGATTCAACGGATTGTGGGGGACGAGCTTCTCGGTGCTGGACGTTGCAACGTTCAACCAGACGGTTCCGCTTCTGCTGAGAGTGGGAGCGACGATGACGATACCGGGGCAGAACGATCCGTACGAGATTCTCTACGGCGACACGCTGGCCGGCATCGTTGCGAAGTTCAACGTGCAGAGTCTGCAGGCACTGATAAGTGTCGGGTCGAACGCCACGGCGGCAATTCTGGAGACAGGAGCGCAGATGCAGTTTGCGCAGAACGTTCTGCAGCCGACCGCGACGGTCCCGCCGGGGACGGTCGGATTCGAGATCACGCGGACGAACCCCGATCCGGACAACGCTCCGTACAGTCAGTTGACGCCGGATCAGATCGTCGGAACGCTCTTCAACCTTGCAGGCTACAACATCGCCCCTGCCGGAGTCTTCATCAAGAGCGGCGCCGGTCTTCCGACGACTCCGTCCGACAGTCTGCAGGACCAGACCGACGGGCTTCAGGCGCGGGAGGCGGACGAGACGACCGACGCCAACTGGTTCTATCATCAGACGCTTGTGGTTGCCCCGTTCAGCAATGTGCAGAACGGAAGCGCATCGGCGGCTCTTCCGGCCGCCTCGGCCAACCCGTACAACGGGGTCGGCTATGACAAGGGGGCGAAGCAGATCAACCGGGTGACGATCGGTCTCGACCTGCAGGATATCTACGGAAACATTCAGGCCCTCCCCTCTCCGTTCGATTCGCTGGATGTGCCGGTCGGATATTTCGACAACGTGATCAATCCGGGAAGCTGGCCTTCGCTCGCGATCGCCTACGACGTGTCGGGCAGCCCGGTCACGATCTCCCTGTCGATGACGATGCAGCAGGTCCGCTACATACCGGGAGTCTCCGTATCGGTCCCCTCGGCACTGGCGGCGATTGCGGCCGATCTGACGACCTACAGGAGTGTCTACTATCAGTTGATCCAGCCCGATCTCTCCTTCTCGCTGAAGACGACGCTCGACGCCGATTCGCTGTCGGGTTCAACGCCGAAGTATCCGCTGGCGAACACTCCTTTCCTCGCCTTCGCCTTCGGCGCCTATATCTACCTGAACGCCCTATCGACGATGAAACAGGTCGGCGTGACGATTCAGGGGAGTTCCACTTCCGTCTTCGATCTGACCGATCTCTACGGCGTGACCGGAGCGCAGTTGTTCACGGAGAATCAGAACACGCTCTACAGCACGTTCTTCGGGTCAACGGTCATCAACGTGCCGACGATGTACACGATGGTCGACGGCAATTCGCTCGGCTCGGTCGTCGCCGATCCGCAGTGGAGTTCCTACAAGTTGACGGTTGCGGGTCTGGCCGAAGCGAACAAGTTGGTCCCGCTGAGTGCCGGAATCGACTTCATCACGCCGAAACGGACGGCAACCGCATCGGCCTCGGATTCGCTGAATAGTCTTGCAACAAGGGGGCGGGCATCGGCCGAGGGAGTGGCGAACGCGAACGGGCAGCGAACCGACATTCTGAAGGAAGGGACGGTCTTCACCGTCGGCACGCAATCCTACACGCTCGGAAAGAACGACTCGTTTGCAAACGCCGCATCGAATCTGGGAACGACGGTCGATGCGGTGGCGACGGCAAACCAGTGGCTTCAGGGAATTTTTGTGGAGAACGCATCGCTCGACATCGTCGACGTTCTGGCGGCCGACGGGGATACGCTCCTCTCCCTTGCGACAACCTACAACGGCGGGGACATCGGCGCGTTTGCAACGGCGAACGAGGCGATCCGAACCCCCTTCACACCCGGAACCGCGATTCTGATCGGGGTGAATCCGTCGCCGACGCCGCCGGAAGCGGACGACACGTTGCTGACGTTTGCGCAGCGGAACAGGGTGACGATCGACCAACTCGGGAACGCAAACGCGACGAAGGGGGCGGTCTTTGTCGACGGTGCAACGGTCGACATACCGGGTGTGCTGCTGAACGACTCGACAACGCAGTATGCGACATACTCGACGAAGGGGGCCGACAAACTGAACGATATCGCGACGAAGTTCGGAACGAACCCGGGAGGCATCGCCGTACTGAACCCGGATGTTCCGGGACTCTTCCTGGCCGGACAGACGATCACCGACACGACGAGCGGGAAGTCTGTGACGACGGCTGCCGGAGATACGTTCGATCTGATCATTCAACGCTTCAAGGATGCGGGGGTAACCGTCACGCTTCAGCAGCTTGCCGACGACATCGCGACGCAGGCCGATTTGATTGCACCGCAGAGCCTCTGGATAACGCCGCCGATGACCGGAAACGCCAACGGAGGGAATCCCGACGGAACGCTGGAAGGTCTGGCGGCCGCCTACAACACCGATGTGCAGACGATAGCCACAGCAAACGGAGCCACACTCGGCGTCCTGGCATCGGGCGTTCAGATCACGCTCCTGGGCGTGTCGATCACGACGAACGACAAGGAGACGCTGAACT
Organism: uncultured Chlorobiota bacterium; assembly: GCA_946481475.1. The sequence continues at coordinate 9,604 of CAMLOB010000026.1, forward strand.
CGATTGTGAACCGGCTTGCCGAGCAAGGGGTTACGACAACCGTAACCGATGCGGCAACGGCTCTGGCATCGGTCAAGGGACTGGTAGCCGCTCAGGGGAAAGTGACGCCGATCCCTCCCCCATCTCCGGCATCGAACAGCACGCAGATCAGTCTGAAGTTTACCGAGGCGGTCTTCCCGCTCAGCGTCAATATCGTCCTGTCGCGGAATACGGACTGGATCGATCCGGACTTCAAGACGGTGCAGAGTGTGGCGACGGCAAGCTACAGTGTGCCGCCGACACCCGATCCGTCAAACGGAGAGGAGGCATTCTCCCTGACACAGTTCGCCACGGACCTGCAGGGGGCGATCAAGGGTCTGTACGTGGCGACGGGAGATGCGCTTGCCGAAGAGGATCCGGCGAGCGCAAGCACGGTCTGGGGAATCAACATCGGAAGCGATGCGGGACCGAAGATGACCTATCAGTTCTCCGGCGCCGATACGGCCTACTTCTCCATTCCTCCCCTTTCAACCGCGCTGATGGGTGGGAAGGTGGATATCATTCCCTACGTTCAGGGACAGAATCCTCCCTTCACCGGAACGGCAACATCGCAAACGTTCCAGTCGGTCGATCTCGACGTCTGGCTGAACACCTTCCTCCAGGCGGTCGACGTCTTCCTCTCTCCGGCCTTCGTGACGCCGGCCTACTCTCTCTCGCCGGAATCGGTGACGAGCGTCATCGGATTGAAGCAGGAACTTGCCGAAGTCATCTCCGACCGGCTGGCTCTTGTGCTGGAGGGACAGAGTCAGGGAACGATCGACGACGCCGTCAACGCGATGTATCAGGCAATGCTGACGAAGCTCGCGAGTGCCTTCGAGATCAACACGATTGTTCAGGTTCCGGTCGCCGTCTCATCCGGCACGTCCGATGAGAAGACGGCTCCCCGTCTCTCCGGCAAGATCACGATGGCCGAAGGATCGACCGACGACGGAGGAACCGGCACGTTGCCGAACGCCTTCAGCTTCTCGACGACCAAGGTCTCGATGACCAATCCGGCGTCAACGGCAACCTTCCTCTTCAGCGTGAAGGCTCCGGCCGAGCACAAGCAGGCGAATCTTGACCTGCAGTATGTGATCAACGAACTGGAACTTCCGGACCCGGGATCGGTGATCGGTGATTACGAAGGTTCGTTCTGGCTGAAGTTCGTGATTCCTCTGGACGATGCCGCATCGACAATCGGTCCGGTCGACATACCGATTCCGTTGCGCTCCTACCCGAGCCCGGTCACGCTCCTGTCGCAGAGCGCCGTGCAATCGGTGGAGAATCCGCAGAGCGCGAAGGATCTCCTCGGCTGGAATTTCGACTTCACCTATCAGCACAACAGCGCGCAGCAGGACACGCCGCTGGCCGCCGTCTCGTTCAACGCTGCACAGAACCCGATGTGGTTCAATGCGCAAGGGGAGAGCGGACTCGACCTGAACGCCATCTTCCGCGCGCTGGCCCAGTTCACTGCCGTCTACCCTGCGTTAAGTGCAGACCTGTCGACGCTTCCGATTCTGACTCCGGGATCATCGAACACGAACGCCTCGGCAGCCGTCGCCGCCTTTGCGTGGCTTGTCAACAACGTCGTTGCGGCCTGGAGAGGGAACGCGGCCCTTGCGGCATTTGCTCCGCCGAAGGAGACCTACTACTACCAGATGCAGAAGCAGGAGACGCAGGAGATCAATCCGAATCTGGATACGCTCACGATCACGGCGTTCGATCCGGTGCGGAACATCATCACGCCGAATCCGATCAAGCTCTGGCCCGACGTCTACATTACCTATAACGACAAGGAGACGCAGCTTCAGCAGGTCGGCACGCCGACCGATACCGAGGCGGTCTATCAATACCCGACCGGCATTCCGGCCACAACCGAGCTGCCGCAGCGCTTTGTCTTTGCGTGGCCGGACGGTTCGGAACAGAGCCTGACAACCCGGCAACTGACCGGCGGCGCATCGCTCGGGGCGGTGCAGACGTTCCAGTTCAACGGGACGAATATTCTGCTCCGTCAGAACGGACAGGCGGGTGTGCTGATCACGCGGAACCTGTCGCTGATTCCGAACGTGGCGACGAATCCGGCATTTATCTACCAGACGCCGCTGACGAACTTCACGAGCGTGGCCATCCCGGCGGTCTTTGCCGGAAGTCCGCTCAGCATCGGCAACGGAGAGGTGACGGGGATCGCCGCAGCTCTCGGGACGTTCCTTCAAACGGTCTTTGCATCGCTCAGTGGCGTGTCGGAGGGGGAGACGGTCACCGTCCGCTTCGGCGCAGCCTATTCGTTTGCACTGGCGATGACGACGGCCGAAGGAGAGGAGGATGCGACGGAGATGCTGAACACACTGGTACCGATAGCGCTGATCCCGACGTTCGATTTCGATCCGGCGACCGACTGGAACCCGGCGGTGCAGGGGAGCTTCGTCAATCAGGTGCAGAGTGTGGTCTCCGAGTGGCAGAAGGCGAATGATCCCTCCTCGGACGGGGGATCCTACATGTTTGATCTGACGGTCTACGCCAGCCAGGGACAGCTTCAACCGTTGATGCAGGTGACGAGTTTGCAGTACGGGTTGTCCTCGTCGTAGATTTGAAGAGTTCACGCGAAGAGCAAAGGCGCAAAGGGAAATCCCTCTTTGCGCCTTTGCTCTTTGCGTCCTTCGCGTGATTCTCTTTGCTATTTTCAACCGACAATGTTGAAGCAAGTACGAAACGACGGACAGGCAAACATGAACCGATGGCTTTTTCTTCTTCTGCTCCCCCTGATTCTATGTGAGCAGGCACTCCACGCACAACAACCCGCCCCTCCGCACGAAGCGCAACAACGTGAATACGGCAGCGACAGAGTCCGGACGGAACAGGAGTGGGACCGGATCAACAGGGAACGAGGGTTCCGCTACACCAGCCCCGAGCGACCGGTCCTTCGGAAGCGAACGCAGGAAGAGTGCGATCCGGATCATATCGTCTTCGGCTGGCATCCCTACTGGATGGGAACCGCCTACGAAGACTACGACTACGGTCTCCTGTCGGACCTCTCCTACTTCTCCTACGAAGTCGATCCGAACACGGGAAATTATCAGACCATCCATTCGTGGAAGACCACCGACCTGATCACCCGGGCAAAGGAGGCGGGGCGCCGGGTCAACCTCTGCGTCACGCTCTTCAGCGGACACGCGACATTCTTCGGAAATCCGGATGCACGGCGGACACTGATCGACTCGCTGATCGCACTGGTAAAGCTGCGGGATGCCGACGGCGTCAACATCGACTTCGAGTCGGTCCCCGGTTCGCAACGGGAGAACATGACCGGCTTCATGAGGCAACTCGGCGAACGATTCGATGCGGAGCTTCCCGGCTCGCAGATTTCCATCGACCTGCCGGCCGTCGACTGGCAGAAGACGTTCGATGTGGTCGGCATGGAACCGTATGTCGATCTCTTCATTATCATGGGTTACGCCTATCACTGGACCGGTTCGCAGCAGGCCGGACCGAACGCGCCGAAGAACAACGGCTCGTTCTGGAGTCCGTACGACCTGACCCGTTCGATCAACTACTATCTCGACCTCGGGCTTCCATCCCGCAAGCTTTGTCTGGGTCTCCCCTGGTACGGTCACGGCTGGGGGACAACGAGCGATCAGTTAGGATCGGCAACACTGGGACGGGGAAACGCTCTGTTCTACAGCGCAATCCGGCAGGACCTGGATACAAACGAACGGATGCGGCAATGGGACATCCATTCTTCAACCCCGTGGTATGCATACGAAGTCGGCGAGAACCTCTGGCGACAGCACTGGTACGACGATGAAATCAGTCTCGGTCTGAAGTACGATCTGGCGATCATGAAGGGACTGGCCGGCGTCGCGATCTGGGCGCTCGGCTACGACGGAGGCTATCCGGAGATGTGGGAAGCTCTCCGCTCCCGCTTTGCCGACTGCGGCCGAACCCCCTGCGGGGGAGAGCTCACCGACATGGGAGGACCGACCGGGAACTACGTTGCGAACGACCTTTGGAGCTACACGATCAGACCGGAAGGAGCCACCTCGATCACACTGGCATTCAGTCAGTTCGATCTTGCCGACGATCATCTTCTGGTTTTCGACGGACCGGACGAGAACGCCCCGCTGATCGCCGATCTGACCGGCGCCTCTCCGGGCGCACACGTCACCGGACGGAACGGAACGATGACGATCAGATTCGTCTCGAACGAATCGCAGCAGGGGACGGGATTCCTCGGGACCTGGGCGTGTTCCACGCTGCCGTTGAGCCTTGAAGAGGAAAGCGATTCGGCCTTCTCCGTTTCTCTCAACCCCAATCCGAGTACAGGCGAAAGCAGTCTTCGCATCACACTCCGCCGGGCTTCGGAAGTGAGGGTAACGCTTCACGACATGGCCGGACGAATGCTGGGAGAATTCGTAATGGAACTTGCGGCGGGAGAGGGGATCATTGAACTTGGAGAGATTGTTCGGCCGCTGGCCGCCGGGGCGTACTTCCTTCGTGTTGAAACGGAAACCGGCGAAAAGAAGATGGTGAGCGTGATGAAAGCGGGCCGGTGAGGATATCAGTTCTGTATTTCCTCTGGCCGATGAAGGCATCCGGTAAAAGTATGCTCCCTGAAACTCCGTATATTGTTCCGCGAT
>CAMLOB010000027.1 GCA_946481475.1 uncultured Chlorobiota bacterium
CGGTCGTAGAGCCAGACGTTCCTGATGTTCGAGTCCAGCAGAACCGGCGGCGTCCGGTCGTGATAAAAACGGACGCGCCGCTCGAACGACCGTCCGTCGGTCAACTTCAGTTGCAGCCGGATCGTGTGGCGTCCCTCGGCCAATCCGACCGTAGAGAAGGCGCCGAGCGTTTCGCGGATTTCTCCCTCATCCCCCTCACTCAGCACGTTCCACTCTTCGGGAAGTTCTCCCGATCCGATCTGCAGGCTCCAGGATTCGAGGAAGGGGGCGATCACCGAGCCGATGACGGCAATTGTCGTGTCGACGGCGGCCCCCTCATCAATGCGGGGAGAAGCGATTTCCAGAAGGACCGGACCGGGCCAGCTCAGAGCAGCCTCCGCATCCAGAAGTCCTGCACCGAAATCCTCATCCCATCCTTCCGGTCCCAGATCCTCCGCCGACAGTTCCAGCACTCCGCGGATCTCCTCGCTCGTCCAGTCGGGACGGATCGACCGCAACAGCGCGGCGACCCCGGCAACGTACGGAGCGGAAAAGGAAGTTCCGTTGACGCTCTTGTAGCCGTTCCCCGGATTGGTCGTGACGATCCCCTCGCCGGGGGCGGTCAGCGAAAGCTGGGAACCATAGGCGCTGAAAAAGGAAAGGAGATCACGGTCGGTTGTCGCGCCGACGGAGATCACCTCGTCAAATCCGGACGGATAGTGCGGGTCGGGGACGCCGTCGTTGCCGCTTGAGGAGACCATGACGACGCCCCGCTCACGGGCGAAGCGGACCGCATCGGCCAGCAGAGGCGACCGGTAGGTGTCGCCGAAGCTCATGTTCAGCACGTCGACGCCGATCGCAGCGGCGTAGACGATAGCGGCGGCGATGTCATCATCCTGTCCGTCTCCGGTTGCATCAAACGCCCTGATCGTTACCAGACGACAGTCCGGCGCGATGCCGGCGATACCGATCCGGTTGTTCGGAACCGCACCGATCACTCCTGCAACGTTTGTCCCGTGTCCCTGCTCATCGAACGGGACTCCGTCCCGCCCGTTCCAGTCGCCGAAATTCGGGATGTTCTGATCGACCATATCGAACCCGATCACATCGTCCGGATAGCCGTTACCGTCCTGATCGACGCCGTCGAGATCGCCGAAGACTCCCTCTCTGCTCTCCCCGAACGACCAGGGTTCGAACCGTCCGTTGCCGTTGCGATCTTCGGCCGGATTGATCCAGAGAGCATCCCGCAGATCGTCATGTTCCCACTCGATGCCGGTGTCGATGACCCCGATCAGAACCGTCGACTCTCCTCTGGTAATATCCCACGCTTCCAGTCCTCCGATGCGCAGGAAGCCCCACTGTTCGCCGAAGAGAGAATCGTTCGGTTCCTCCGCATTGATGTGATAGGTATGGTTCGGATAGATTCCCTCGACCTCCGGCATCCCTCCGATGACCGGAACAGGAGAACCCTCTCCGGTCCAGTCGACGACGACATATCGATCCAGGCGAGAACCGGCAAGAAGGGTTCGCTCACCCCCTCCGGAAGGAAAAAGGGACCGGGCGGCGACAACCGCCTCCTTTTGCATTCCGAGGCGAATCACCTCTTCGGAGAAGCTTTTGGCGTCTTCGGCAGATGAAAGGAGGACAATCCAGGAAGAGTGGGACTCTTCAGGCTGCGCCTGAAGGGGAATCAGAGACATCAGAAACAGGGCACACAGAACCGAGAGGACCGATCGCATTGATGATCGCCTGTCGGTGTCGGGATATTCCTTCTGTCTCTTCATGCTCATAACTTCAGTAATGCGGCGCGCCTCCCCCGGAGATAACGGGGGAACAGACGCCGGAACGGCAAGTTCCCTTTCGTCCGTGCGAAGTCACCGTATGTTCCTCTGTCGAAGCACCATACGGACATCGGCGAGAACTCACAATGGAATACGGACTCCCTCTTCGGCAACGCTCCACTCCACCGATCCCTCCCGGCCAAGCGACTCGAATCCTGACTCCCGTTCGGGGGGAACGTGTGTGAAGACAAGCCTGGAGACGCCCGCCTCCCGGGCCAGTTCCAGTGTCCGGCGGAGATCAACATGAGCGGCCTCGCAGATAAGGAGTTCCGTCCCTTCAAGTTCCGGCTCCAGATCAGCCTCCGAACCGAGGTCCTGACTGAAGACAATCTTCCGCCCTTCCCTCTCGAGCACAAAACCGAACGCAGGGAAAGGGAGCGACTTGGCCTCGGCCTGTTCGGCATATTTATCCAGATGGCTTGTCCGGAAGGGACGAAGCCGCCACTCGTCAGACAACGGGATGGTCTTCAACTCCTGCATGCGGAGTTCGAAGGGGAGACGGGTTTCAAGCATCAGTGAACTGGAAAGGGCTGAACGGAAGAAGTTCAGCGAACGGGGAGGAAGGTAGATATCGACCGGATCGTGTCGCTGACCGATGCTCCATCCCATTACCAGATTGGGCAGTCCGGCCCAGTGATCGGCGTGCATGTGGCTGACGGCAACGACGGCGACATCGTTCAGATTCCGTCCGTCACGCATCATACTCCGCGAACATCCCTCACCGGCATCGATCAGCAGAAGGCTTCCGCCGTCAAAGGCGACGGTTGCCGCACTTGCCCCTCTGTTCCCCGACGGAGTTCCCGCTCCGGTGCCGTGCAGAATGATGTTCATCCGGACTGGTTCCGATATGGATGGATAGAGGGCAAGAGTTATTCAACAAGGACGGTAAATGCGCCGCAATCGCAGGCCTTGACAATGTCGGGCTTCACTTTGGCCGCATCCTCTCGCGACTTGTATGGACCGACCACAACAGCATATTGCGTCTTGCCGTTGACGTCTTTCGGAAAAACCACCGGAGTCAACCCCTTTGCCCGAAGCTCCTTTGCCCGCCGCTCGGCCCCCTCTTCGGTCGGGAAGAGTCCCACCTGCAACGCATATCCCTTGAACGCTCCCTCCTCCTCTTCAACGACCTCACTTTCCTCCACCACATCATTCCCCTCACTGCCGGAATCATCGGCAAGCTCTTCATCTTCCAGTGCGATTTCCCATCGGTCCACCTCCTCCAGCACCGTCAGGGCGCGGGAGACATAGGGGGATTGCGGATAGGTCTTCTTCAGCATATTGTACCAGGTCCAGGAGGCAAGTGAATCCCGCTTCTCGACGTATCGCCGCACAAGTTGATAGGCCGCTTCATCAGCCCAGGCTCCCTCCGGTTCCAGGGCAATAACCTCCCGGTAAAGATTCAATGCCCGGTCGTCCGGAGTCATCTGTGCCCGGACGTAGAGAGCGGCCGGAACAAAGCGGGCATTTCGCTTCAAAGGCTCCACCAGCCAGTAAGCGGTATCCTTCTGTCCCTTTTCATACAGCTTGAGAATGTCCATCGCCTGCTGTTCGAAGTTCTGCGCAACAGTCGCCTGTGTCGAACAGAGAATCAGCAGCATCAGGGCGGCCAGGCCGCTCAGGGAACGGATCATTGCATGCCGTCGATCTTTATTCTTCAGTTCCGCAGGAGCGGATAGTTGTGTCTTCATATTTTCCGTTGATATACTTCAGATACCTTTATGCGACCACCAGTTCCAGAGGAATGACTTTCGGTCTCCCCTCCGAATCCACCTCCGCCCCGAAGAGCGTGGCCGAGGTGGCACGGTTAATCTTCACGCGAATGTACTCTCCGGCGTCAACATCCGATTTCGGGAAGATGACGACATGATTTTCCCTCGTCCGCCCCTTCCACTCGGAAGGATCCCGCTTGCTCGGTCCCTCCACCAGCACCTCGAACGTTTTGCCGATATGGGCCTCGTTTTTGCGGGCCGATATACCGTTCTGCACTTCAATAATCTCCTGCAGCCGCCGGGTCTTCACATCCTCCGGCACGTCGTTCCCCATCGCCCAGGCTTTTGTCCGTTCACGCGGCGAGTACTTGAACATGTAGGCGCCGTCGTAGCCGACCCGTTCCATCACCTCGAGCGTCTTGCGGTGATCCTCTTCGGTCTCGGTCGGGAAACCGGCGATGATATCGGTCGACAGAGCGGCGCCGGGTATCACTTCGCGGATCTTTTCTATCCGCTCCATATAGTGATCGATCGTATAGGTCCGGTTCATCAGTTCCAGAACCCGGTTCGATCCGGACTGTACCGGAAGGTGGATGTAGTTGCAGATGTTCTCCCACGCAGCCATCGTCTCGATCAGCTTGTCGGACATATCCTGCGGGTGAGAGGTCGTGTAGCGAATGCGAAGCAGCGGATCGACCGCAGCGGCGGCGGCCAGCAGATCGGCAAAGTCCTGCCCCTCCCATCGGTAGCTGTTCACGTTCTGCCCCAGAAGCGTCACCTCGCGGAAACCGTGATCGCTCAGATACTTCACCTCGTCAACAATCGAGGTCAGCGACCGGCTCCGCTCACGTCCGCGCGTGAATGGAACAACGCAGAAGGTGCAGAACTTGTCGCACCCCCGCATCACCGATATCCAGGCCGAGAGTCCCTCGGTCCGCATCGGCGTGATGTCGTCGTAGGTCTCCACACGGGAGAGCTTCACGGCCAGTCCCTTCTCGCCGTGTCGCGCCTCGCTCACCAGTTCGGGAAGAACCCGGTACTGGTCGGGACCGACGACGATATCGACGATTGACTCCCCGGTCAGCAGATCTTTCCGCATTCGTTCGGCCATGCAGCCCAGCAGACCGACAACCAGGTCAGGATTCCGTTTTTTATGGTGCGCGATATTGGCCAGCCTGTGGTGGATACGCTGTTCGGCGTTATCCCTGATCGAGCAGGTGTTCAGCAGGATGAGATCGGCCCCCTCAATCTGATCGGTCGGAGCGAATCCATCCTTGTTCAGCACCGACAGGACAATCTCCGTGTCGGCGACGTTCATCTGGCAGCCGTAGGTCTCCACGTACACCTGTTTTTCCTTCGGTGTTTCCGGTGTCATCTTGTTCATGTCCTTTCTTGTCTGATCTGTCCGTTCAACATCAACCCCGACCTCCCTCTACACGCGCGTCGTCGCGCTTCGGGAATGAATCTGCGAGAGTCGATCCTTCGGTCATGTCGGTCTATCTCTATAACTCTGGTACTGCTATCTACTGCAATGTATATGCTCATTCCTCTTCCAGTTCATCATCCCACGCATCCAGCGAGTGGCGCGGAGGAAGAACCTTCAGAAGGTCAATGATAACGTCCGTGTTCCGCTTCAAGTCTTCGCGGCTTCCATTATTCGTGATCACAAAATCGGCCTGCTTGACTTTTTCTGCGGCCGGCATCTGCATCTCGTCCCGTCTGCGAATCTCCTCAGGGGAGACATCGTCCCGTTCGGCTCCCCGTCGGTACCGTATCTCCGGATCGGCATCGACCACAACAATATAGTCGAAGCGCTCCTCTCCTCCCGACTCGAAGATCAGGGCCGCCTCGCAGGCGACGATCCGGTTTCCCTGATCGATCAACCTCTTCGCCCGGACTCCCTGCTCGGCAATGGTTCTCGGGTGGACGATCTCGTTCAGGCGTTCGAGTCGTTCCCTGTCGTTGAAAACAAGATCGGCCAGTCGTTTGCGGTTCAGTTCCCCGTCGATGTAGATATCGTCCCCGAACTCGGCGATGATTGCCGAGCGCATCCCGGGATCCTCCCGCATCAGTTCCTTGGCGACGGCATCCGCGCTCAGGACCGGGATTCCGGCTTCGCGGAAATAATCGGCCACAAGCGATTTGCCGGCGCCGATCGATCCGGTCAGGCCGATCAGCAGATAGTCGCCGGAATCCGGCCGATGTTCCCCGTTTTGTGTAGTCATCGCGGCAAAAATAACGATCTCGGATCGGTTTCGTATGTTTGTCTGTCAAGAAAGGGGACGTCGACTACAGAGAGGCCCCCGGTTCGTCACTGGTGAGGCATTTCCCTCAAAAGCAACGTGAATGCGGGAGGTTCGCAAGAATCCCTCGCCTGACACTGCATCAACAGAGAACATCAACATACAGAACAAGGAGTGATCCGACATGGCGGAAGTACTCGTCGATCAGAATCAGGAAACGGCATTTGAAACGCCGCTGAACGTCAGCGAGAAGGCGTTGACCGAGATCCGGAAAATTCGTGAGGGGAACGACATCCCCGAGGATTACGGACTCCGCGTCGGCGTCAAGGGTGGAGGAAGTACGGGATTGACCTATTCCCTCGCCTTCGACGGCGAGAAACGTGAGGGGGACAAAGTGCTGGAGTTCGACGGCGTCAACCTTTACGTGGACAAAAAAAGCCTCTTCTACCTGATGGGATGCGAAATCGACTTCTCGGACGGACTGAACGGGCGGGGCTTCACCTTCAACAACCCGAACGCGACGAAGACCTGCGGGTGCGGGTCGAGCTTCGGGGTGTAAGCCATCAATATTTCCCGTCGAAGCTTTCAAGGAACTCTTGATCCCCGATCTCGTCGAAGAGGTCGGGGATTTTTTTCGCAACTACTACCGAGGAGAACCTGCAGACCTTGATTCCGCACATTTTTCTTGCAATCTTGCCGCAAGAGTGGTAACATTCGGTCAACTTGGGTGTTCTTTGGAGGCGCAGTACCAACCCCCGGGTTCCGGAGCGTCCCTTTCCCTTCCGTTTCCGGCAATTATCCTGAGAAAACCGGGAATTATCCCGGTGTTGTCTTGTGTTATATATCGTAGATTTTACACGATAGGAATTTTTCAGTTCTTCTCCTTATTCACAAACATTGGAGTTCTTCAATGAACGTTTTCCACAAACTACTATCCCGCACCGTCGGTACGCTGGCAGCCTTCCTGCTGTTCTGTGCCGGCGTTGCACAGGCACAGTGGACCCCGGTGATGCCGGTCCCGGCTACAGGTGATTACTGGGGCTTCACAGCCGACTATCACGACGGCAAGATCTATACCTTCGGCGGCATTACCAACAGCAGCACAACTCTCAGCAACGCCACGTACATCTATAATGTCGCCGCCAATACATGGCAGGCCGGAGCGAATATGCTCCAGGGAAGATATCAGCATATGTCCGCCGTGCTCAACGGCAAGATCTATCAGATCGGCGGACTTGTCGGCCCTTCGAACCAGGTCGCCAGTTACACCAACACCGTAACGTCCTATGACCCGGTCGGCAACAACTTCAGTCAGGAGACGGCAATGCCACGCTCGGCATACAGTGGTGCGGCAGTAGCGGTTGACGGAAAAATCTTTGTTCTCGGAGGACAGTTCCTTCAGGGGACGACTCTCTACTATACCGGCAATGCACTGGTCTACTCGAACGGCACCTGGACGGAAGTACAGGGAGGAGCACCCTACGTCGGTGCGAACCAGGCGGCAACCGTTATCGGTAACACGATTTATCTCTCCAGCGGTGTAGAAGTTGTCAACAACCAGCTTGTCTACGCAAACAAGGCATTCAAAGGGACTGTGAGTGGAACGTCCATCACGTGGACTCCGATTGCCGCACCGCCGAGCCTTATGAACGGTGCGGTGATGGGTCAACTGGACGGGAAGCCGTTCATTGCCGCAGGGGCGTCGAACAGCGACGACTTCCGCGGAGCGTATGTCTATGATGATGCAACCAACACGTGGACGGCCTTCTACCAGCTTCCCTCGCAGCGTACCGGCGCTCGCATGGCCGGCGACGGCACGACTCCGTATCTGATTGGCGGCGAAGGGACCACGGAAGTATTGAAAGCAGAGTCCGGAGAAGCCGTACCGGTTGCCAGCATCGGCGAAGTGAACTTCCACATTGCCATGCGTCCGGGCGATCAGCGGAATCTCAATATTCCGGTTGCCAACCTCGGTGTTGCCAGCCTTTCGGCGGAACTCAGTATTCAGGGAACCCCGTGGGTGACCGGAAACAGCATCACGGTAAATCCGAGTCAGGCCGGCACTCTGGTTGCATCGGTCAATGCCACCGGTCTTGCAGACGGTCGTTATGAAGTTACGGGTACGATCACAACCAATGATGCAAACAACACCGATGTTCCGGTCAACATCGACGTCTGGGTCTCCAGTGATCTGATCGTCAAGCCGACAACGGTCGTTCTTGAGGAAGCACACGGCACATGGTGCCCTCCGTGCGGAACCGCCGGCATTCCGGCAGTGGAAAACCTGGAGAGCACATACGGCGAGCGGGTTATCGTCCTCAGCTACCACGACAAGGGGGGCAATCGCTACGATCCGTTCTCGATCACGCAGGGAGAGAGCCTGAACAACATGCTTGAACTGAATGCCTATCCTACCGGTGCGATCATGCGCTGGACCTGGGATGGAAGCAAACAGCTCGGAGCCAACGTCTGGGCCGCCGCAGCGGCACAGGTCTTCGCCACGCAGCCGAACGCCATGGCTGCGGTTGAGGTGGATTCATACTCGTATGATCCGCAGACCCGCGAGGTTGATGCGATGGTTACTATAACGACCGCAACTCCCATTGCCTGGGGAGGAAACGCCTCGCTTCGTCTGACGGCAATTGTTACCGAAGACGGATATGAGTACAAGCAGGCCTATTCGGATAAACCGGAAGCGGTCATTGAGCACGAGAACGTAACGCGTCACTTCTGGCCGAACAACATGGGACAGGCCCTGAACGCACCGGCAGGATCGACCGTCGACAACAATTCGCTGATGAAGCCGGGAACTTCGATCACCGTTCCGGTGAAATTCACTGTTCCCGAATTCACGACACCGACCTCGAGCGGCGATCTGTCGAGCGTGCCGGTCACGCCCGAGAACTGCCACATCGTTTTCCTGGTCCACGTCAACAACGGAAGCGCTCTCGGACCGATTCTGGGAGCTCACAAGCAGGAGCTGACCGAAGGCTCCGTCAGCGGTCCGTCGATCGCCGTCGATTGGGGAACGACCTCGAAGGAATTCCTCTCCGGCGAGAGCGCTACCTACAGCTTCATGATCACGAATAACCGGAGCGAACCGGCTCAGATCACGATCAACCGCGCAGCACAGAATCTGCCGAACGGCTGGACAAGCGAAATCTGCACCGGTCCGAACGACTGTGATGATGCAGGAAACGTTGTCTACACCATCCCCGGCGACGGCACGCACACCTTCTATCTGAAGATTACCAGTGCAGCCTCCGAGGTTGGTGAGAACGGTACGGTACGGCTTGTGGTGCAGGGTCCGGGCGACTTCGTTGCAGACCAGACCTACGCCGCCAGCACCCGCACCAGCAGCGTTGCGGTACCGGGTGAGGTCGGCGGCCTGAGCATGCGGAGCATCACGCCGAACCCGGCCTCGAGCGTTGCACGGATCGACGTTTCGATTCCGGTCGGCAGCCAGACGACGCTGGAGATCTTCACGATCGGCGGTGAGAAGGTCGCAACCCTCTTCGAGGGGCGCCTGGAGGCAGGCATGCGGCAGATCGACGCCGACGTTTCGGCTCTTGAGAGCGGCAAGTATCTCCTTGTCCTCAAGTCGGGCGAGAAGAAGGTCAGCCGGACGATAACGATCGTTCGTTAATCGGAAGGCAGGTAAGAAATGGACACGATACCGGTTCGGGATTTTTCCGAGCCGGTATCGTGTTCCGTTTCGATCTCCCTCGCAAGTTCACAAACAGAGAAGGTAATAATCGTTTCAAGCATATTCGGATAAGGTTCATCATGACAAAGAAATCAATCATTTTTTTCAGTGGGATCGTTGCTGCGGCGATGGTTATCCTGGCCGCCGGTCCCCTCTCGGCACAGGTAACCATGCAGCTCAACGATGAAGCCGACGTCGTCGTCAAGCCGGGCAAGTGGTATGAGTACCACATCACCGTCAAGAACATGGGGCTGGCGACCGAAACGTTCCATGTCGTACGCAGCACAAACAACTTGCCGGATGAGAACTGGTTTTCAACCATCTGCATGGAAGACTTCTGCTACCAGGCAGCGGAGAGCCGGACGAACAGCTACGAACTGGGTGTAGGTGAAGAGCACAAAATCAAGTTTACCGTCTACGCCGGCAATGTTCCGGAGACAGAGGGCCACTTCGTTCTGAAGGTTATTACCGAAGGTTTCGGCGGCGGTGAGGCGGGTCAGGTGGAAATGAGCGTCACGGCATCGGATGCAAGCAGCGTTCCGGTCATTGCCGAGCCGACGCTCCTCCCCTATCCGAATCCGACAATCTCCGATCTGACGATTCCGCTCAGGGCAGTTGCCGATGCGGAGAGCGTGGAGATCTATTCGATTACCGGTGCGGTCGTCCGTTCGTTCGAGGGATCGGACGTTACAGGCGAATCACTGCGGATCAACACAGCCGATCTGGCACCGGGAGTCTACCATTACCGGATCTCAGGATCAACCGAGGCCCGTGTCGGCACCTTCCAGGTCGTCCGCTGAGCCATACGGCCATATTATCTTCTGTGAACTTCTCGACCGGGACGATTGTTATAGCAATCGTCCCGGTTTGTTTTTTCATGTAGTTCCTCTACCTTTAGAGTCTCGAAATCCTTTTCATCAATAAAAGCATACAGGAGAGTTTTACATGGCTTACGAATGGAAGTTCAATCCACGTCCCTACAGCGATGAGGAGGCAGGGTCGCTGCTGGAGCCGGTGATTGACGCCGAAACCGCCGACTGGCATTACAACAAGCATCACAAGGGATATGTCGACGCGATGAACAAGATCGAGTCGGAACTGGAAGATTCCGACCGCTCGGCCGCAAACGGCAACTATTCCCACATCGGCGAACTGAAACGCCGCTTTACCTGGAATCATGCCGGAGCGTTGCTGCACGACATCTACTGGGATGTGATGGGAGGAGACGGCGATACGTCGAAAGGACCGGAGGTGATTGCCGCCATCGAGGAAAACTTCGGCTCGTTCGATGCGTGGAAGGCCGATTTCAAGGCCGCCTGCGTCTCGGCAAAACTCTCCGGCTGGGGCGTACTCGTGCTGGATCAGCTCTACTCCGGACGCCTTATCAACCAGCTTGTCGACGAGCACCATTACGGTGCGATGTGGGGAGGCATTCCGCTGATCCCCTGCGACGTGTTCGAACACGCATATTATCACAAGGATGGTCCCGGACGGGCCACTTATATCGACAACTTTATCGACAATCTTCACTGGGGTCGCATCAACGATCGCTTCAAGAAGTTTGCCGGATAAACCGTGCCGGAAACGGGGGACATTCCACGCTGTGAATGTCCCCCGTTTCGTCTCCCCGAATCGTTGGAAAGTCTTCCGATTCCCATCGAGACCGGACACCGCATTATGAACGTCATCGGGTTATTTCCGCTGCATATCGTCCTCTTCCCCGAGGCATCCTATCCTCTTCACATCTTTGAAGAGCGCTACAAGAAGTTGATCGGGGAGTCGCTGCGTGAGGACCGGGAGTTCGGCATCAACCTGGTGGAAGGAGGCAAGATGTTCGAGGTCGGTTGCCGTGTAAAGGTAACCCGTATCCTGAAGGATTATCCCGACGGGCGCAGGGATATTGTTGTGACCGGTACGGCCCGTTATCGGGTCGTCAGAATCAGACCGAACGAGGCCCCTTACATCACCGCCGACACGATCCCGTATGACGACGAGATCTCGCAGGCCGAACACGAGACGCTGGAGGAGACCGTAAGGCTCTACAATGAACTTATCGAGCGGGCCTACGGCGAGGCGGAAGAACAGTTGAAGATCGAAGAATGGATCGGCCGTCTCCCCTCCTATCGTATCGCTCAGAAGTCCGGACTGGACCTGTTGATGCGACAACGTCTGCTGGAGATGCGTTCGGAGAACGAACGCCTGAGGATGCTGATCGATCACCTGAAAACCGTCCTCCCGAAAATCCGCAGGGCCGATCAGGTCCGCCTGCTCAGCCGGAACGACGGCTATCTGAAGGGGTAGTTCCCGGCCCATCTCTTCCCCGCTCCTGCAACGCCCCCCTGGTCCTCTCCACAAGTTCCCTGAAAAGAGAAAGGAACAGGGGGAATTCGGTCTCGACAGCGGCAATATGTTTGCGGATCGTCTCCTCATCTCCACGTGCCACCGGACCGGTCAGACCGACCGAAATCCCTCTGTCGGCAACAACACGAATGCTCTCTTCCATATACTCTTGCACAAGCCTTCGGGTCATTTCCGGTGCAATCCCCAACGACCGATAGATCTCCGCCGCCATCTCGAACAGGGCCATCGGATAGTTTGCCGCAATGGTGGCTGCCAGATGGTAGAGCGTTCGCCGCTCATCCGGCACCTCGATCAGTCCCGATGAATAGTTTCGCAACAACGCGGCGACAACGGGGTGGAGATCGGGCGAGGAGAGCGTCACTCCCCAGATCGTCCAATCCGGAAACGTGAGATCCCCTCCGATAATCAGGTTGGGATGGAGAACCGCCGTGGAAGCGCTCCGCTGGAGCAAGGGATCGAGTCCTTTCAATGATGTGGCGCCGCTCGAATGAACTGCAAGTTTTCCGCGCCAGTCGCCGACTTCACGGGCCGCACGCCCGGCCGTCGCGACGATGGCACTGTCCGGTACGGCAAGCCAGAGGATATCGAACGAGTCGGCATCGAGCCGGGAGAATGTGCCGTACACCGGCACATCCGGCAGACCTGTTCCGGTGGGGAACTTCCCGGATCGCCGGGAGACGACGGCAACGACCGATTCCGGAAAGGACCGGAGGATGGTCCGGCCAAGTCTTCCGGTTCCGACAACAACAATACGCTCTCCTCTTCCTCGGAAGTTGCCCTCTCCGACGCTCATTCCCGCTCCACTCTCATCTCCACCCTTCTGTTCAGTGCTCTCCCCGCATCGGTTCCGTTATCGGAGACCGGCTGCTCCTCGCCGTATCCGTTGGCCTGCAACCGGGTCCGACTGACCCCCTTGGAGATCATGTATTCCCTGACCGATTCGGCACGACGTTGCGAGAGCCCCTTGTTGTAGGCGGCCGAGCCGATCGAATCGGTATGCCCGGCGATTTCAACCGACAGATCCTTGTTTCGCTGCAGAAAGTCGATCGCCCGTTGCAAGTCGGGATAGGACTCCGGTCGCAGTTCCGCTTTGTCGTAGTCGAAGTAGATCAGAAGACGGGTGGATCCCTCACGCAGCAAAATGTTCTTCTCAATCTCTTCCCCCTCTTCCAGATCTTCCGGCACGCTGTAAGGATCCGAATAGAACAGATAGCCCGGTGCCTCAGCCGTCACCGTATAGCGTCCCCCCTTCGTCAGAACTACGGTATACTCTCCGGTCTGGTCGTCGCTTCGGAATTTGGCGATCTCCTCGCCGGTTTCCAGATCGCTGACGGTAACCGACGCCTCCACCGGCTTGCCGGTCCGGTCATCCAGCACCTTGCCGAAGACCACAACCTGGGCACTCGGCGGATAGGGGTTCGGATAGGCCAGATAGATATCGAAATTGCCGTCGCGATTGGAGCTGAAGTAGCCGTTCTTTGAATTCGGCTCCGGATAGAAGAAATGTTCGTCGCTTGCGGAATTGATCGGTGAACCCAGGTTCGTGATGTTCCTCCACTCATCGTCGAAGGGATTGCCTGCGTCGGTGGTGAACAGGTCGTATCCCCCCTCTCCGCCGTGCCCGTTGCTGGAGAAGAAGAGACGCGCACCGTCGGGAGAGATCACCGGAGACATGTCGTTCATCGCCGAGTTGACCGCCGAACCGAGATTTCGCGGAGCCGTCCAGCCGGTTGCCGTTCTGGTCGAGACATAGATGTCGGTTCCTCCCAGACCTCCCGGACGATCGCTTGTGAAGTAGAGAAGTTTGCCGTCGGAACTGAGCGAGGGTTGCGAGTCCCAGTAGGGCGAGTTGATCAGCACACCAAGGTTCTGCACGTTTGTCCAGACGCCCCCACGACGTTCTGCCGAGTAGAGATCGGTCCTCCCCTCACCCCGCAACGTGTTGCTTTCGGATTCCCAATCGTAGGCGGCAAAGATCATATAGTTGCCGTCCGGCGTCACCGTTGACGATCCCACATGCTCGCCATAACCGAGCGCTTCGTTGGCCGGGAACGGTTCCCCCCATGAACCGACCCCCTCCCGTTCGGAGAACCAGATCCGCTGATCCCCTTTTCCCCCGGTCGGACTGTTCCGCGTGGAGGTGAACATCAGCAGATTTCCTCTGACGACGTAGTGCGGGCCGAACTCGTCGGCCCCGGTATTGATCGTCAGAGGCGTGATCGTCACCTCCTCCTCAACCGGCGGCTGTGCGAGAAGTACTCCCCCTGCGAAGAACGACAAAAGGAGAGAAAGGAAAACCGGAACCGATGGAATGGTGTTGAACTGGAGGCTCATCTCGGTCATCGAACG
>CAMLOB010000028.1 GCA_946481475.1 uncultured Chlorobiota bacterium
TCAGCGCATCGTTGAACAGGACGTTGACTCCGACAATCGCGTCGAGATCGAAGCCGTTGACCGTGGCGTCATAGAAGGGATGGGACGAATTGTTTTTCACGATCGGGGTCACGTCCCTGATCCTGACGAAGCGGATCGAGTCGATTCCGATCTCCGCCAGATCAAACCCGTCACCTCCGGAGGTTGCAGGGTCTCTCGGATCCATATTCCCCCGCGTCGGCGTCACCCCGGCGCAGCCTTCCAGCGAAAGGGAATCGAAGGGAAAGGAGAAGAACTCCACTCCGTCCCGGCTGACCGCCACCTCTCCCGGCTCGGCATAAAGCCGTTCCTTCCCGCCGATAACGTAGAAGAACGGATTCTCGAAGACCGTAAAGTCGATACCCGGACCGTCGACAATCGTCACCTGATCGAACCGAAGCACAATCTCTCCTCCGAGTCCGAGCGAGAGAACCTGAGCGGGATCGATTGTGGGGACATTGTCCCGGGCGGAGGTATCGGGAAATCCGAGAACACTCGCGGGCAGGTGGGTCTCTCCACGTCCTCCCCCCTGGCCGAGCGTCAGCGAGACGAGAACATCGGGAGTTCCCGGTTGGGCATCTGTCCGGGCAACCGTAAAAGGGAGAAGAAAGAGGAGGAGGAGAAGAACTTCTCTTCTCCTCTCTCCCCATTGATGGTTTCCGCATCGGATCATCGAACCACCTCGATCGACTTCGTGGTTCCCCACTCTCCGATATGGATCCGATAGAAATATGTACCGACCGGAAGGGAACGGAGATCGAGCGGGATGGTCCGCTCACCCGCTTCGAGGTGTCCGCTAAAGCGATTGCCGAGCGATCTGCCGAGGGGATCGTACAACTCCAGTTCCACCCGGGCCGACGCTTCAAGCCGGAGACGGACAAGGGTCTGTCCGGAGGTCGGGTTCGGATAGCTCTCTACGGCTGTGACGATATGCTGGACAGTCTCCACACCATCGAGATAGTCGACATAGGCAATCGAGACCGTCGAAGCCGGATCGTAGGTACCGGTCTCAAAGGCGTTGGCAACAAAGATCTGCTCGTTCAGCACCCCTATTCCCTCCCCTTTTCCGTCAAGCTCCGCCTGGGTGATAACGGCATCGCCGTCACCCGGGATATAAAGGATATCTCCCGAATAGGAGGAGACAAGCAGGGAATATCCGAACGGCGAAGGGGAAAGAAGGGCGGTCTCCCGCGGGCCGTCAAAGCCGGACGTACCGGTGCTGATCCGTTCTGTGATCCCGAGCGATTCTTCCAGATCGAGTTTTACGACCTCGTGTGATCCGTTCATCGTCACCGCAGTAACCGGTTCGCCTTCAACGACTTCGTGCAGGATGTGATTTGCTCCGTTCCCCAGTTCGCCGTTGAGCAGATCGGGATAGTATTCCGCGAACAGAAGGGGAGCGTTCGGACCGCCGTAGTTCTCTTCCGGTATCAGACAGACGGCCAGTCCTCCTTCGATCCGTGGAGTCGTGCGAACCGGGATCATCGGGATACCGATTCCGCCGACAAGGGTTCCGGTAAGCTCCCCCGTCTCCTTGGCCACGGCGTACAACCGTGACGGGTCCGGAATCAGATCGCCCGGAAAATTGGTGAGAAGCCAGTCTCCCCCTCCGTCGGCGATATGGTTGAAGATTTCTTTGCCGCCGATATATAAAGGAGCAAGTTCGGTCGCATCGGTCCGCAGATCGATTGTGAAAAGAGTATCGGCACCGATCACCGCAAGCGTCCGGTTAGGGGGATCAAAAGCTCCGCGGACCGGAGTATTCGCCGAGGCCGGCAGAAGTCCGGAGGCAAGGTTCTCCAGCGTCGCCGCGTTAATCTCTCTCCACCATCCTCTCTCTCCATCGGCTCCGGAGCCGATCACCACCAGACTGTTATCATCGGGATTTGCAAAGATGGAGACCGGGTGGATTCCCACATCGAGAGTATCGAGCGGCTCTCCGGTCTGCACATCGAAGACCAGAACTCTGGAATCGGGATCGAACGAATCGGATTGATAGGAGAGGGCAACGAAGAGACGGCCGTTCTGTACGGCAATCCCCTCTCCCTTGCCGGGAAGGATGTAGGCCCGTTCGTCTCCGTTGTCAAGATTGACCTGTATGACTCCACCATCCCAGGAGGAGACCCACAGATAATTTTCGTCGACGGCAAGGGCACGCCCCCTCGAGATGTCCCCCAGATCAATCGGCGAGTTATCAAGTTCCCGGTATGTCGTCGCATCCAGAACCCGCACCAGTCGGGCCTGCGGAACGAGTACGAAGAGTCGGCCTCCGGCCTCATCGTAGAGCATGGCACTCCCGCCGCCACCGAGTTGCTTTCCGTTAACCGCACCGTATACATCGGGCGCAAAGGCAAGTCGGGTCAGGGAGGAATTCCCCTCGCCGAATCCTCCTTCGTTCAGAACATACAGCCGGGTCTCTCCCCTCGTCGGATCGACCTCGGAGACGGCCATCCCCGGGTTGACCCCGGCACTCATGCGGGCAACGGGAAGATCCCCCTGCAGGTTGAAGATCTCCACCTCTCCCGGTCCGGTAAAGTCGGCAGCGCGACGGGAGAGCAGAAGCCACTCGACTCCCGGCACCCAGGAGACGGCGGAGAACCGTTCGGCGACGACCGTGTCTTCCAGCAGGGAAAGGGTGTTCATATCCCACGACTGAACCCGACCGTGAATCGGCAGGTAGAGGAGTTCATCCAGCAGATTTGCACCGACCCGAATCGGATAATCGTTGAAAAAGCTGTTGAAAAGGGTAGAATCGATGACATCTCCCAAGCCATCCAGAACATACCAACCGGCGGAGATATCCCCCTCGGCGGGCTCGAACAGGCCATCGAAATCCGCATCATGACCCACAGTCAGAACGTGGACCCGGTTGCGAATCGCATCCACAATCACCTCGGCCGTACCGAGGCCGACGGTTGCCGGAGGCTGGAGATTGAACTGTGGTGTCTGGGTTAATGCCGGAAGAAATCCGAAAAGAAGGAACAGAGCCGAGACCGACAACAGGAATCGTTGCCTTTCTCTCAGAAAGAAGATCATAGAGAAATTCATCATGGCAATACAGGTTCGCGTCCGATTGCCGAGCGGACAAATGAATAAAAAGGATGGGAAATGGTACCGGGTCTGCCCGTCGGTTCACCCGTTGGGACATGATGCATCATGTCCCAACGGGTGAACCGGCCAAGGCATTATAGCAGCGGTCATCTCCTCACCACCCCTTTTGGCGAAGGGGCCAAGCCGACCGGTGCGTAATTATTCCGGCCGCTCGCGATGAGCATCTTCAGGCAGGTCTTCCGGCTTCGAGGTCTACCGACGCTTCCGGCCTTCCCGCAACCGACGCAGGCGCGTGGTTGCAGTGGCGTTGAATGGAAGGTCGTCGCTCGTTACGGCGGCGCAACCGCCCTCGACTTGTTCGCCGTTCCGTTAGAAACATTGAACGCACGAGGTTCCCTATTCTCCCCGCGCCGGATCATACGATCTCTTGCAGCGCGGGGCACCTGATGATGAATTGTCAACACGTTGAATGATCAACGGCGGCAAGATAGCGAATGGGAAGGGGGGAGGCAAGAAAGAGATCCATACAAAATCGGCAACTTGTCTCTTAGTGCTCACTCTGCCATATCCATCACATCAGTATCGATCATGTCCGACACGCCGCATAGTCATTGCCGAGCGTTCCTTTCGCACGAAGGAACAATTGATGAGCAGTACCGACGTGAGCTTCTTCTGCAGAAGAAGATGGAGACGGACATTCTCTTCTCGCAACAGATCTACGGTGACCCGATCATCCTCGGGAATGTCTATCGGAGGTTCCCTCTCACTGAGAAGCCGGACTATGTGCCGGCCGGATGGATCGACAATGCAATTCCTGAAATTCATTCGGCACATGAAGGCTATATTCGCGACAACGTTTTCAAGAGACTGAAACTCGCCCTCGATACGTACCGACCGGACCAGAACGGGAGCATGGGATTATATGGGGCGACACGGAACTGGAGAACTGTTCTGGAGATAGATCTATGGTCGGACCGGGACCTTATACGAGTATTTCGCTACACCCGTAAATGACGGGAGCCACCATTCAACAAACCTCACAGCGCAATGAGCCGGAACCTGAGGATCGTCGTCATTGTCGTCTTCGCCGTCGTTCTGTTCGGCGGGGGCATCTTCTATTTCGTCATGAACCTGCTGAAATCCTCCGACGCCTACGCGATGGCCATGGAGACGCTTCGCAGCGATTCCCGGGCCGTCGAACTGCTGGGAGAGCCGATCGAAGACGGGATGTTTCCGATGGGATCGGTGGAGACCTCCGGTTCGAGCGGCTATGCGGATCTGACGATCTCCGTATCCGGACCGAAGGGATCGGGGAAGCTTTATGTTCTGGCAAACAAATGGATGGATGATTGGAGGCCGGAGGAGATGGTGCTGGTTGTGGGGGAGATGGAGATTGATTTGCTGGCCGGCTTTTGATGAGAGATGGATTTATGGTACGGACATGGTGCACCATGTCCGTACCATAAATCCATCCTTTATTCCATTCTCCGGTAACCTTTCCCCCAAAGCCGGTGTTCCCCTCCCCAACTGCATCTCTCTCCCGGGCCATTACAATTCCGTCATTCGGATTTTTTTTGTTGGCCCATCAAAAGAGATTCCGTTTTTTTGTGGCTTCAATTCACGACAACAATCATCAGCGGCAGCTATAACGAACAGAAGACCGGATGCTTTACTATCAGATGATCATAGGATTTATCGACGCACCGCGTGGGAGAGGTACGCCTGTTCGTTTCTAAGCCGTAGTATATAAACACTTGGAAAACCGCAGGCGACTCCGCGAGAAGCCTGCGGTTTTTCTTTTTGGTCACCATGAAGAAGGCCGCAGGGAGTTCAAGGATCCTGCGGCCTTCTGTTGTTCAGAACGGAAGGGGGTGGAGAATTTCGATTGACGAAGGGCGATTGGCGAAGGACGTCAGTGAGGCAGTAGAGGCAGACTTCACGTCTGTGCATCGAGGGGGACGCTGAAGTACGGAACGCGTCAAATGAAGAGAAGGGAAGAGGGAAGTCCGATTGGCCAATGACAAATGTCAGATGAGGTAGACGCAGACTTCACGTCTGCGCATCGAGGGGCGCTGAAGCATAGCGCAGGCACGGGGAGAAAGAGCAAACAGTACCAGAAACCAGCATCTGAACAATCAGACTTATGAATATTTCCATACGCCAATACGGCGACACACTCATGACCTATCTCCGCCCGCAACGGCGGCGGGCGATGATTCTCTGCGGGGTGATCCTGGGAAGCATCGCCCTGCAGGTAATCAACCCGCAGTTTGTCCGAAGCTTTATCGACGGGGCAATGACCGGAACGCCGACCGGAACGCTGGTCGGCTTCGGCATCGCCTTCCTCAGCGTCAGTCTTCTGAATCAGGGACTGACAACCATCGCCTCGTGGCAGGGAGCACACGTCGGATGGACGGCAACGAACATGCTCCGGAGCGATCTGGCCAGACACCTCCTGCGACTGGAGATGAGCTTCCACAACAACAGAACGCCGGGGGAACTGATCGAACGGGTGGACGGCGACATCACCGCGCTGGCAAATTTCTTTTCGCAGTTCGTTGTCCGGATCGCAGGGGCAGCCTTCCTGATCCTCGGCATCGTCGTCACCGTCCTGATCGAGGACTGGAGAATGGGACTGGCCGTTCTCCTCTACGCCGCCGTCACCATCTTCGTGCTGCTTCGCATGAAGAACGTTGCGATGTCTGCAACCGAACGGGAACGGGAGGCGAGCGCAGTCGCCTACGGATTTCTGGAGGAACGACTTGCCGGTATCGACGACATCCGGGCCAACGGCGGCGGGCCCTATGCGTTGCGGCGTTTTCAGATCATCCTCCGGCAGATGCTCATCAAAAGTCGCCGCGCATGGATGCGCCGCTCCACATTCTGGTTCGTTCTGATTACCCTCTTCACGCTCGGCGACGTGATCGCCCTGGGCCTGGGATCGGAACTCTACTTCAGCGGACTGGTCTCGATCGGGACGATCATGCTCTTCTACATGTACTCGTCGATGCTCTGGGAAATGGTCGATCAGATCATCCAGCAGATGGCCGATCTGCAGAAGGCCGGAGCCGCCATCGAGCGGGTGGGAAATCTGATGGCGATCCGGCCGAAGATGACCGACGGCGTCCGGACGACGATGCCGTCGGGACCTCTCTCGGTAGAGTTCGACCACGTGACGTTCTCCTACAACGAGCGCGACCTGATTCTGGACGATGTCTCCTTCAAGCTTGAAGCCGGAAAGGTGATGGGTCTGCTGGGACGGACCGGCAGCGGAAAGACGACGTTGACGCGACTCCTCTTCAGACTCTACGATCCGACAACCGGGCGACTGCTGATCGGGGGAGTCGATCCCCGGGATACGCAGCGGAGTCTTCTGCGACATCACGTCGCCATGGTGACGCAGGAAGTGCAGCTTTTCCATTCGACCGTCCGGGACAACCTGACGTTCTTCAATCCGGAGATACCGGACAGGAGGATCTTCGAGGTGATCGAACAACTCGGTCTGCGGGACTGGTTCGACGGACTGCCCGACGGGCTCGACACGGAATTGACCGCAGGAGGAGGAGGACTCTCCGCCGGTGAAGCCCAGTTGCTTGCCTTCACCCGGGTCTTCCTGCACGATCCCGGTCTGGTGGTGCTGGACGAACCCTCCTCGCGACTGGACCCGGCGACCGAGCGCCTGCTGGAAGGGGCGATGAACAGACTCCTGCAGAACCGGACCGGCATCATTATCGCCCACCGGCTTGCAACCGTTGCGCGGGCCGACGAGATCATGATTCTGGAGAAGGGGAAGATTCTGGAACAGGGCGACCGGGCGAAGCTGGCCGAAGATCCGGATTCCCGATTTCATGCCTTGCTGAAGAAGGGATTGGAGGAGACCGAAGTGCTTGCCGACTGAAGCGGTACAAAGCACAAGCGTTGATCTGCACAGATCACCATCGGAGAACCCGACGGAGTCGGGAAGGGAAGGACCACGTGCAATCCGGAACCGATCCGCCGTGGCGGATCAATCATTCGAATATTCACAACAATGTCTACACTGAAATCGGTCCTGACGCTGGTGCGATACCAGCCCTGGTTTTTCCTGATTACCTGTCTGGCCTGGGGAATCTTCCACTCGCTGCCGCTGGTGATCGCTTTGCTGGGACGCGAGGTCTTCGACGTCCTCGGCAACACATCCACGATCGGTCTGAACGTCTGGACGATCCTGGCCCTGATCGTGGCCACCTCACTCTCGCGGGTGACGGTGATGGTCGGCGGCGTCTGGCTCTGGTCAACCGCCTACTACACGCTGGCATCGCTGATCCGGCGGAATATTTTCGACTGGATCATGACCGGTCCGGGAACGAAAAAGCTCCCCGGCTCTCCGGGGGAATCGGTCACCCGCTTCCGCGACGACGTCCACGAAGTGCTGATGACCGTCGAGAACTGGACGGACTTCAGCGGCATCATCTTCATGCTTGTCGGCGGCATCGTGGTGATGGCGAACATCGACCCGCTGATGGCGCTGGTGGCAATGGCACCCCTCGTCGGCGTATTGATCTTCGGCTATGCGGTCGGGAACAAAATCCAGCGCTACCGTCGCGCAACGCTGGAGGCGACCGGACGCATCACGTCGTTTGTCGGCGAGGTCTTCGGCGGTGTGCAGGCGGTGAAAGTGGCCGCAGCCGAGGAGGACGTGATCCGGCACTTCGAGAAGTTGAACGGCGAGCGCCACGACGTGGCCGTTCGTGATGTCCTCTTCAACAGTCTCTTCCGGGCCATCAACACCAACATGGCTTTTGTCGGCATCGGCCTGGTGATGCTGATGGTGGCCGGGACGGTACGGGGAGGGAACTTCAACGCCGGAGACTTCTTCCTGTTCACCTACTTCCTTCAGCATCTGAGCTGGAACATGTTCTTTGTAGGGGATGTGATCGCACAGCACAAACGGACCGGTGTCTCGCTGGAACGTCTGCGCGAGATGACGCCGGATGCTCCGGAACAACTGGTGGTGCAATCGGCCCCACTCTACATGAAGGGCGATCCGCCTGATGTCAGTATCCGGGAGAAAGGAAAGAACGACAAGCTGCGGTTGTTTGAAGCACGAGGCCTTCGTTACCACTATCCTTCAACCGGACGGGGAATCGAGGGGATCGATCTGGAGATACGGCGTGGAGAGTTCATTCTGGTGACCGGCAAGATCGGTTCCGGAAAGACCACGCTTCTGCGCGCGCTTCTCGGTCTTGTGGAGATCGAGGAGGGAGAACTCCGCTGGAACGACGCGCACATTGTCGATCCGGCCGCTTTCATGACCCCTCCGCGCGTCTCCTATACATCGCCTTTTCAGCGACACGCTCCGGGACAACATCCTGATGGGACAGGCGGAACGGGAGGGGGGAGTCAACGAAGCGGTACAGCTTGCGGTGATGGAGCCGGATATCGATGTGCTGGAAGACGGACTCGACACGAAGGTGGGACCGCGCGGCGTGAAGCTCTCCGGAGGACAGGTGCAGCGGAGCGCCGCAGCCCGGATGTTCGTGCGC
Source organism: uncultured Chlorobiota bacterium (assembly GCA_946481475.1). The sequence goes on from CAMLOB010000028.1 coordinate 8,595, forward strand.
GAAGCAGAACTGCTGGTGATCGACGATCTCTCCAGTGCGCTCGATGTGGAGACCGAATCGATCCTCTGGGAACGACTCTTCGAGCAGCGGGACGTGACCTGCATCGTCGCCTCCCACCGGCGGGCCGCACTCAGGCGGGCCGACAGAATTGTGCTGCTGGATGAAGGTCGCGTCGCAGCGGTCGGCGGACTGGAGGAATTGCTGCAGCGGAACGAGACGATGCGGGAATTGTGGCAGGGGAGCGGCGGAGAAGGGGAAGCGAAACCGAATGTATACGATACTCAACAGGTTACAGAGTGATCTCCCAGCAGAACATAGAACAACTCCATCGGTACCTGGACCTTCTCGGTCTGGGTACCGATGCGTCGTTCGATGATGTGCGGAGCGCGTACCGGCGTCTGGCTCTGACATCCCATCCGGACCGGTTCGACGCCGATCCGCGCAGACGGGCCGAAGCCGAAGAGGAGATGAAGCGGATCAACGCCGCGTATACCTGGCTGCGTGAGCATCGGTGGATGCTCGGGATCGACTGGACGACGGAGAGAGTGGATGAGGAAGAGAGGAGAAAGCAACAACAGGAAAGGACTACCGCAGAAGGAGCATCTCCCTACGCCGACGACCGAACCGGGGCGACACCGACACCCGACAGAGAACCGGGGGAAAGGCCGGGATGGTATATCTATCTCATTGTCCTGTTCCTTTTCAACGGCATCAGAATGGCCGTGCCGGAGTTCGACAAGCCGGCCCCGCAGCAGGTCATGGAGAGTTTTCAAAGTCGGAGCGAGTATTCCGTACCATTCAGATCCGGCCATGCTGACTCTGCGTTCGGAGACAGTCTATCATCTATCTATGACACGATAAGAAGTCGAACAGAGTGACCGATTACATGAGGTCACCATAATCATTATCAGCCATGAATCCGAACCGAACCACCCGCGCCCGCATCGCGGAGGAAACAATAGAAATTCTTGAGCAGGGGATCTATCATCATCCGGTTAAAGGGGGAATCGACATCGGTCCCCGCCTTGAACATGCGGTGAAGAATACCAGGCTGTACGGACCCGACGATATTCCGGAACACATATATGGCGGAGAGAATCCGTTACCCACTGCGGTCGACACTCAGACGATATATCAGGTCCGGAACGAGACAACCCTTGCAGCAGCCCGGCGAATTGTGATGGAAGGGAACAAAGTTCTGGCATTGAACTTTGCCTCGGCAAAAAATCCCGGAGGCGGATTTCTTGGAGGAAGCCAGGCACAGGAGGAGAGCATCGCCCGCGCCTCCGGCTTGTACGCCTGTATCAGGTCCAGCCCGATGTATTCGGTCAATCGTCACTGCGGAACCTGTCTCTACACCGACCACATGATCTATTCCCCCGATGTCCCCGTCTTTCGGGACGATCATGACCGGTTGCTTGAAGAACCGTACACACTCTCCTTCCTCACGGCACCGGCCGTCAATGCCGGGGTGGTCAGAGCACGGGAACCGGAGAACATGTCGAAGATCGCCGGGGTAATGCTCAGACGCATGGAAATGATCATCGACATTGCCGGATACTACGGTTATGAAGCTCTGGTTCTCGGTGCGTGGGGATGCGGCGTCTTCAGACACCGACCAAAGGAGGTGGCGCAATGGTTTGCCGAGGTGTTGATCGAGAGGAAGCGGGACGCACGGTTCACGCACATCCACTTTGCCGTTCTGGACGGAACCGAAGGGTTGCATACGCTCGCTCCCTTTCAGAATATCTTTGAGAGGGTTTCTTACTGAGGCCGCCATTAGCAATTAAAACCAGCTTGCACTAGAGAAGCAACTGATGATTTTTCCGGTGCGATGCCGTAAGGCCTCAAGAGCGTTGCGCAGCATCCGGCGCAACTCTTCAAGCGTCCTGAGCACCCGATTGCGCTTGTAGTCCCGCTTGATCGCCTTGTTGATCCACTCTTGCGGATTCAGATCCGGACAGTAGGCCGGCAGATACTCCACGGTAAGGCGTTGATGCTGCCGGAGAAGTTCCTTGACATCGCTACTGCGGTGGGCCTGAAGCCGATCCCAGACAACCAGAATGTCTCCCGGAAACCGCCTGAGCAGATGGGCCAGAAAGCCGGCACAGTCACTGCCGCGAAAGCTTCTGCTCTGCATCCGGTAGGCAAGCTCACCCGCAGGAGTAATCCCAATGATCGCCTGAACGCGCCTGCGACGCGCCGGTGCGCTGATCACCGGTGTCTGACCTCGGGGGGCGAAGGTCCTGACACACTCCGGTTGTAACATCACACACGTTTCGTCGACCGTCACGAGTGTGACTCCCTTCTTCCGGCCTTTTTTTTTATCGTCGGCAGGTGTTGCCGGTGCCATTGATCGATCACCTGCTCATCGCGCTCGGATGCCCGGTGTTGCGGCTTCTGCAGACTGTAGTCGAGTCGATCAAGAATGCGATAGGCTGTGCGCGTACTCAGCACGATGCCAAAGTGCTCGCTGATCAGCCTTGCGACACGTTGACCGCTCCACAGACCATCAGCATAGCCGTGGGCCTGCGGTCCCTGCTGAAGAAGTCTTCGCAATTGCTCATCGCAATGCTCCGGAAAACGCTTGGGTTTTCGTGCGCGGTAACGTGGTTCGAAGACGGCCTGGCCATGCTCACGGTAGTCTTTCAGCCACTGGCTGACCGCTCCGTCGCTGACCCCCATTGCCTCGGCGATATCCCCCTGAAGCCATCCTTTCTCTTTGAGGCAGACCGCACGCCTGCGACGCTCGGCGTGTTGCTCTGGTGTGTAGTACATACCCATACCACAGTATAGGTCTTTTAGATGCCTTTGGCAACCTCAGTAAAAGTAGCCTGTACGCTCTGTGGTCTGAGCAGTCACAGACACGCATTAAGGAAATGCTCTGCCATTTGGTGATTCTTCGTGCCCTTCGTGTCTTTGTGGTGAACTCCTCTCCCCCGTTGATTTACCACCAAGACACCAAGGGCACAAAGTACCACGAAGCAACAGAGACTTCTGCAATTCGAGACTTTTAAGGAACCCTCTGAGAGGAAAGAATGAACCGGCATCCGACTCTTGGTGGCCGCTTTATGCCCTTCAAAGAGAACAGGGAATGATTTCATCACGGTCTTTTCTTTCCTTTCAGGATTAGCGGGGAACTTCCACACTTTCAACAATCAATCCGATCACATCCTCGGCTCCGGAACCTTCCATCTCCTTCTCGGGCGTCAGCAGGATGCGATGGCGAAGCGTGGGGATCAGTACTTCGCGGATATCCTCGGGCGTCACGAAATCCCGTCCCCGCATCGCCGCAATCCCCTTTGCTCCACTCATCACCGCAAGGGAGGCGCGGGGAGAAGCCCCGAGATAGAGAGTGCTGTTGTCCCGGGTCCGGGCCACAAGTTCGGCAATGTAGCGGACGAGATTGTCATCGATGCGAATCCTGCGGGCGGTCTCCTGCAGGGCGCGAATCCGCTCGGCGTCGATCACCGGCCGTATGACGTTCGGATCGTTGACGTCTCCCCGCTCGTGATACTCCCGAATGATCCTCGTCTCCTCCTCCAGCGTCGGATAGCCGACATCGATCTTGAAGAGGAACCGGTCGAGCTGCGCCTCGGGCAACCGGTAGGTCCCCTCCTGCTCGATCGGGTTCTGCGTGGCCACCACCATGAACGGAAGGGACATCGGACGGGTCTCCCCCTCAAGGGTGATCTGACGCTCCTCCATCACTTCAAACAGAGCGGCCTGCGTCTTGGCCGGGGCACGGTTCACCTCGTCGATCAGCACAAGGTTGGCAAAGATCGGTCCCGGATGATACTCGAAGTCGTTCGTCTTGATGTTGAAGATCGATGTCCCCAGAATGTCGGAGGGCATCAGGTCCGGAGTGAACTGAATGCGGGAGTAGGCCATGTCGAGCGTCCGGGCCAGCAGTTTTGCCGTCAACGTCTTGGCGACGCCGGGGACTCCTTCGATCAGGACGTGGCCGTCGGCCAGAAGTGCGGCAATCAGCAGGTCTATCATTTCGCGCTGACCGACGATGATCTTGCCGATCTCTCTGCGTATCTCCTCAACGGCCCCGGTCAGATCTCCAAGGTGGGTCCGTTCGGAAAAAAAGTTCTCCTGTTCCATAATCCTTCGGTAGTTATCCCGCCGTCTGCGGCGTGTGGTTTGCGTTATCGTTCCGTGTTCTGATAGAAATATTCGATCTCGCCGTTCAGCGCAAGAAGTTCCTCCGCCGTCATCTCCCTGCGCCGTGTCCGGATGTGGTCAATTCGTCCGAAGAGATGCCGCAACCGTTCGACATCGACGCCCGAACGCTCCGACGCCTTCTCGATGAACTTCCCGTCAAGCTTGTGAGTCGGCAGATTCAGGTGCGTCCGGATATATTCCAGAAGATAGGTGATCTGCTTGTCGGCGACGCTGCGGAAGTCACCGTGCTGATGATAGAGTCTGCCGACGGTTCCGACGAAATCGAGCGTCGTGTTGCGAGGGGGCTCGATCACCGGAATGATCCGCTGCCGCCGCCGCGCCCCGAAGAGGATAAAGAGGAGAACTCCGAGAAGCAGACCGTACCAGGCCAGCCGCAACGCCTCGCGACTGAGGATGTAGCGCAGGCTCGACTCCGACTCGCCGCCGCCGGTGATATCTTCCGGCTTGTAGGATTCGTCCCAGATCACCTTTCCCTTCGGGAGATAGGAGAGGGCAAGGGCGGCATGATCGCTTCCCCGCTCTGCAAGCAGTCCGACGTTGGTGAAGAGGCGGGGCGTCGTGTTCAGATAGAGCACCCCGGCCCCCCGCTTCATCCTGATGAAGGTGGCCTTTCTCTGGGATGAAGACTCGGCGACGGTCGTCTCAAGGACCACAGAACTGTCTTCATCGAACAGGGCAAAGTAGAAGAAGCCGTTGCGGGCCGCGAAGGGATAGGGCTCCTCCGCCCGGAGCGAAGGGGAGACGAAGTTGAGCCGGACGGTATCCCCATCTCCACCGAACTCCGCGGCGATCATGAAGGAGAACGTCCCGCTGACCTCCAGACCGAGCGAGTCGACGATGGGACCGGAAAAGTTCTCGGCGGAGAGGAAGGCGTGTCCTCCGCGCCGGACAAAGGAGAGAAGCTGTTCGGTATCCGGTCCGCTCAGGTCGATCCGGTCACTCAGCAGAATATAATTGCCGACCTCGCTCGTATCCCCCGCAAGACGTTGATAGATCGTCTCCTCGGAGACCTCGACCCCGTTCTCCGGGAAGAGATCATCGAGTTGCTCGTAAAGAATCCATGCCCCGTAAGGAATCTTGTCCCTCCGGGAAAAACTGTCGTTCCAGTCGACCGGCGGAGTCCGGAAGACCTCGGCCAGGACGACCAGACCGAGCAGCACCGCCAGGACGGCGATATAGAGTCGATAGGATTTCACCCTCTCCCCTCCACCGATGTCCTGAACGAGGCAAAGGCTTCGCCCATTCTGCCGTACTGTCCGCGGTCGATCTCGAAACCGCCGTACCAGACATAGTCGAAGAGGATCGTCAGTTCCGCAAAGCGCGATCGAAGATCATCCCGCTCCACCTCCCGCAGGTAGTCGGCGTTCGTCTTCTCGCGCGACCACTCGATTATCCCC
>CAMLOB010000029.1 GCA_946481475.1 uncultured Chlorobiota bacterium
AAGGCTCCGATGTTGTTTTCCGGTCGCTCTTCTCCCGGCATGGAGATCAGAAGAATTCCCGACTCCCCTTCGGGCAGCAGAGGACGGGGCCAGGTTGCAGTGACGGCAAGGGAGTCGGAGGGGGAGACTGACGGAACATCCAGGCGGTTCAATTCCTCTGAAGGCTCGCCTGCGCCGTTTCGGTTCCGGTCGTGAAAGAGAATCGCTTCGGCCGGTTTCGAAGGCTTTAATCCTTCGTTGTAGATGACGGCATCGGCTTCCGACGATGCCGGATCGAACGAGATCGTTCCCAGTCGCAGATCCAGATCGGGGGGACGGGTCGAGTTCTCTTTGCCCGGTGTTCCCCCTTCAGGATCCGTCGAGGTCTGCCACGAAGAGGAGAGATCGGACGGCAACCGGGGAAGCTTCCGTTCAAGCGACCGTCCGGAATCTCCTCCCCAGCTTCCGCGATAACGGAGCGAATCGATAACCTCTCCCGAAGGGTTGCGAAGCACGACATCATCGCCGCTGTTGTTCAGCGACGGCAGATCGATCTCGACAAGTCGGTGGGGTGCCGGTCGCAGACTCCTCAACGATGTCGTATCGCCGGTCACGACAATGTATTCGTTCGGGAGAAGGAGTCCCTCCGGAAACTCCGGTCGGCTGCCGCTCCCGTCGTGCAGAATCCATCCGGCAAGATCGACCGGATGTTCCCCCCGGTTCAGCAGCTCGATCCATTCCGGTTCCGGATCGTTCGGAGCGTACATGATCTCGTTGATGACCAGACCGGTATCAACCCGCGGACTGCTTGCGGTGAAGGTAAGCAGGTCGTTCTCCGGACGTTGGTCTCCAGGCAGAAAAACGGCTGCAAGACCCGGTTCGCCAGAGGGAAGGAGATCTCTCGGCCACGGAAAAGAGAAACTTGCGGAGTCCCCCGGTGACAGTTCGCCAATCTCTCCTCTCTCCAGCTCTTCGTCCCCTTCTCCCTTTCCGTTGTTGTTTCTGTCGAAGAAAAGATGAACGAAGGTCGGAGGTGAACTGTCGGCTCCGCGATTCAGAACACGACCGGAGAGGGAGGACGTTTGCGGATCGAATGTGAGGTGAAAAAGTTCCAGATCGCGGAGGATCGGTTCGTAGGAGTTCCTCCTTCCCGGCGTCCCGCCGGATGAATCCGTCGTTCCTGTCCACGTGGCCGAATCGTTCGTCGGAAGATCAAACCCCTTCCGCTCAAGTGATCTCCCGTTTCTCCCTCCCCAGGTTCCGCGATAACGAAGGGAGTCGATGGCGGCATTCTGTTTGTTTCGCAGCAATACCAGATCACCGCTGTTGTTGAATGCGGGAAGGGGAGATTGGACATATGGAGAGTTGATTGTCCGGAGGCGAAGCAGTTCGACGGTGTCGTCGGTGATAACCCCGTAGGTTCCCGGAAGAAGAATCATCGAAGGGAGAACCGGACTCCTGCCGGTGGCGTCCTCGATACGCCACCCGCCGATATCGACCGGGAGTGCTCCCCGATTGTAAATCTCGATCCATTCCGGTTCCGGATCGCGCGGATCATACATGATCTCGTTGACGATAACCCCGGTATCGACGGTCGGTTGCCGAAGGATGACCGTTCCGGTGTTGTCTGCCGGACGTTCCTCGTCGTTGAGAAGGAGCGTGACGATGCAGCGTTCTCCTTCAAGGCGAAGCGGACGAGACCAGGAGAAGCTGAGAGTTATTGAGTCTTCCGGGTGGAGAAGCGGAATCGGTTGACGAACAAGTTCTTCCTCCGCAGCAGCGATGGTGTCGTTGTCGGCGTCGTAAAAAAGAACTGCGATCCCTCCTTCGGCATCGTTCGTTCCGGAGTTCCGGACATCGACAACGACATGCATTCCGGACTCATCGAACCGGATTACCTGCAACGTCAGGTCGCGCTCAGGAGGGCGTGTCGAGTTCTCTCTTCCCGGCGTTCCTCCTCTCTGGTCAATTGATGTCCCCCAGGAAGTCGGGATGGTTGAAGGGAGCGTCGGCAGTCTCCGCTCCAGCGAACGCCCGGTTTCTCCCCCCCAGCTTCCGAAATAGTGGAGCGAGTCGACGACGTTGCCTGCAGCGTTTCGCAGGACCACATCGTCTCCGCTGTTGTTGAAGGCGGGAAGATCGATCTCGATAAGGGATGAAGGAATCTCGTAGAGCATCCGAAGCGAACCGGTATCACCGGTGATGATGACGAAGTCTCCGGGGAGAAGCGTGAGGGAAGGAAGCCTCGGTCGGGCCGAACTCCCGTCGTGCAGTCTCCAGTCCTTCAGATCAACCGGCAAATCTCCCCGGTTGATCAGCTCGATCCACTCCGGCTCCGTATTGCCGGGCGTATACATGATCTCGTTGATCGCCACTCCGGTGTCGACGAATTTCTGACGGACGGAAAGTGTGAGGCTGTTGTCCTCCGGACGTTCCTCACCCGGATGGTCGATCACGATCAGAGCCGTTTCTCCAGAGATCGTCAGAGGACGGTTCCAGCGGAGAGGGAGGATGAGTGAGTCTCCCGGCTGAACCGATGGGAGCAAACGCCCTGCCTGTTGTTTGTCGGGCGTTCCGGTCGCGTCGCCGTCGGCATCGTGATAGAGAGCGATGGTGCAGGGGAAGGAGATCTTCGATCCGCTGTTGAGGATCGTAACGATAACGTCAAGGCGGTCCGGATCGAAATATGCCGAGAAGATGTGCAGGTCAAGTCCGGCCGAAGCGATGGAGTTCCGTCTGCCGGGCGTTCCGCCGGACGAATCGACGGAACTTCCCCACGACTCCGCCTGATTCGCCGGCAGAGCGGCCCCGATCCGTTCCAGCGAAATCCCTCCGGTCCCTCCCCAGCTTGAAGAGAAGGAGACCGAATCGACGGTGTTGCCGTCGGCGTCCCGCAGGATCACATCGTCTCCGCCGTTGTTCAGCGACGGGAGTGAAAGCTGGAGGACCGGGACGTTGAACAAACGGGCCGAACGGAGTGCGGCGGAATCCCGCGTCAGCAGCAGATAGCCTTCGGAAGGAATGGTCGCCTCGGGAAGTGCCGGGCGGGCGCTCGTCCGGTCCTGCACCGTCCAGCCGCCGACGGCGACCGGTTGGGGACCGGCGTTGTAGATCTCCACCCATTCCGGTTCGGGCGAACCGGGCGAATACATGATTTCATTGACGATGACCTGTGCCGGAAGAATCGACGGCAGCGCGAGGAGGACGCTCAGCAGAGCGCACCGTGGAGTGTGGTTCATTTGTCGGGGTTCGGATGATTTCGGGTGTCGGTGAATTAACGGAGGCAGTTTAGGGAATTGTCGGTTTTGATGCAAGCCCCCCCGGCCGTATATCCGGTACCCGCATCAACAATCCCATGCCCAGGACGAACATCACGCCGATCACCAGCATCGCCGGACGCTGGCCGAGAGTGATCGCCACCTCGCCGAAGATCAACGGTCCCAGCACCGCCGACGCTTTCCCGAAAAATCCGTCGTAGAACCCGAAGAACTCCGTCTTCTTCTCCTCCGGCGTCAGCAACGCCATCAGCGTTCGACTTGTTGACTGCGAGGAGCCGAGCGCCAGACCGGCAATGCCGCCGACGACGAAGAAGGCGACGGCGTTCTGCACGAAGTAGGCCGCCACCACAACCAGAATCCAGATGCCGAGCGTGATGAAGATCGTTCCCCGCGCTCCGATCCGCTCGGCGATCCGTCCGAAGAGGATCGAGCCGCCGAGTGCGGTTGCCTGAACGATCATGAAGAAGATGATCTGCTGGGTCATCGTGAATCCGAGCGTCTCTTTCATGAAGATGGCCGCCAGCGCGATCACCGTCAGGATGCCGTCGTTGTAGATGAAGAAGGCGGCCAGAAAACGGACGATGTCCCGGTAGCTCCGCAGGTGCGTGAACGTCTCGCGCAAACGACGGTAGCCTTCAGTGATCGGTGATCCCGTCGATGTCCGGATGATGCGCGGCTCTTCCGGCACGTTCCTGAACATCGGGATGCAGAACAGAGCAAACGAGCCGGCGGCGATCAGGAAGGTGAGCCGGACCTGATCCTGCGTCGGTTCTCCCATCAGGATCGGCAGGACTGCGGCCAGAATCAGGAACGATCCGGCGTAGCCGAGCGCCCAGCCGAAAGCGGAGACCCGGGCGTAGTCCTTCTCGACCGCTATTTCGGGAAGGAACGCATCGTAGAAGATCGTTCCCCCCTCGAACCCGACGTTTGCGATAATCAGCAGAACGATTGCCACCCCCAGCATTGCCGGACCGGTCACCCAGTAGAGTCCTGTGGTGGCCGCAATACATGCAATCGTGAAGAGGGCCAGGAAGAATTTCTTCCGGTTCGTTGCGTCGGCGATCGACCCCAGCACCGGACCGATCAGAGCGGTGATGAGCATCGAGGCGGAGATCGTTCGTGTCCAGACGGCTACATTCCCTTCGGCCAGAACCTCCGTGAAGTAGATCGGAAAGACAAGTGTGATGATGATGACGTAGAAACTGGTGTTCGCAAAGTCGAAGAGTCCCCAGGAAAGGATTGTTCTTCGTGAAGCTGTGGTGTTGCTCATGCGGTTCTGATGCGTGTGGCTCTTGTATACGACCTGTGGCGCTTCTCCCGAGGACCGTGTTCCCTTTTTCATGCCGAGGAAGCGAATTGCCGTAACTTAGTTCCTTCCGGGAAAACAACCGCTCCTGATCGGTTCAAAGAATGAGCAATATCGTACGGAACATCCTGATCGTCTTCGGCACGCGGCCGGAGGGGATCAAGCTGGCTCCGGTGATCCTCGCATTGCGGAGATTTCCGGAACGCTTCGCCGTCACCGTCGTGACGACGGGACAGCACCGCGATCTCGTCGCGCCGATTCTCGATTTCTTCGGTATCGTTCCCGATATCGATCTGAATATCATGCGTGAGGGACAATCGCCGTCGGATGCGGTTGTCCGGACGATCGAGCGGCTTGATCCGGTTCTGGCCGAAAAGGAATACGACCGGATCATCGTTCAGGGGGATACCTCTTCAGCGGTCGGGGCGGCGCTGGCCGGATTCTACCGGAGAGTTCCGGTGGCCCACGTCGAGGCCGGCCTCCGCTCGGGGCGGGCCGACGATCCGTTCCCGGAGGAGATGAACCGGCGGCTGATCACACGGCTTGCCGATCTGCACTTCGCCCCGACCGAAGGGAACAGAGCACATCTGTTGCGGGAAGGGGTGCCGGAGGAGACGGTTCACGTGACCGGCAACACGGTGATCGATGCGCTGCACGAAATTGTGGAGCGGACAAAAGATCATGGGGTGCCGGAAGGGATGGAGGGACTGGAAGGAAAGAAGGTTGTCCTTCTGACGACGCATCGGCGTGAGAATCTCGGGGAGGGACAGCGGGGGATCTTCGAGGGGATCAACACGTTGTTGCAGAAATATGAGGAGCTGGCGGTTCTCTTTCCCGTTCATCCGAACCCGCAGGTCCGCTCCGCCGTTCGGGAAATCCTTCGTCCGCACGAACGACTCCGCCTTCTCGATCCGCTCGACTATATCTCTTTCGTTCAGTTGATGAAACGGTCCTGGCTGATCATGACCGATTCCGGCGGCGTGCAGGAGGAGGGACCGGCGCTTGGCGTTCCGGTTCTGGTGCTGCGGGCGACAACCGAGCGGGAGGAGGCGATTGCCTCGGGGAATGCCGTTCGCGTCGGCACGTCGAGGGAGGAAATTGTCGGTGAAGTGGAGCGGCTGCTTCGCGATGAGGTTGCCTGCCGACGGATGGCGCAGCCGGCCTATCCGTTCGGCGGGGGAGGAGCGGTAGGGAAGATCCTGGAAGTGTTGGGGGGCGGACCTGAAATTAAATAGGCCCGGTTCTTCTGATGGGTCTTTGTGCCCTCCGGGTCGGCCGCGGCGGAGAGGAAGATGTACCACAAAGGCACAAAGGGCACGAAGCAACCACCAAGATCAAACCTTTGTGATTCTTCGTGCCCTTCGTGTCTCCGTGTTGAACTTTGCCCCGCCCGGTCGCCCGGAAAATCAAGTGGTTCCGGAACGCTCACTACCGGATCATCAGGAACACGCAACTTCCTCATCTCCTTTATGGTGCATCCGTATCCTGTCCGGAGAGAACTTGCCGCAAAGACACGAAGAATCACCAGGTTCTACAGCCCTTTCACCCACGCCCTGAACTTCTCGCCGACTTCTTCGAAGCTCAGTCCGTCCGCCGTTGACGCCACCACTTCATCGCCGTGGACGACGGCGACGGTTGCGTCCAGATCGATCTCTCCTTCATACGGCGGAATCTCCTTCTCCCGCCCGATCATCCCGTCGGCCTCTGCGTGGACCTGCTCCATCGACTTGTTGACCAGATCCGCCGTCGCCCGTGCACTGAACGGTTCGCCGGTCAGGGCCTCGACGAACTGCAGGAATGTTCTGGAGTTCCCCGGCTTCCAGTAGACCTCCTGCAACTCCGGTCCGATGTTCGGATTGTCGGTGATGTAGCCGTACTTCTTCATGAAGTAATCGCGGGTCTGGTAGACGGCCATCTCGGCGAGGATGTAGCCGTGGTAGTAGGCCGAAGCCTCTCCAGAAAGGAGATGAGGAATCGAGAGAAGGGGACGGGGACCGGCCGGAAGCATCAGCATCTCCTGTTCGATCATTCTGAAGGTTCCCAGCACGTTCTCCGGCGTCAGTTCTTCCTCGGTCATTTCGTAGAGAGCTTTTTCGGCATAGGAGACCGCCAGCATCGAGCGGAGACGCCACGCACGGTAACGGCTTTCCTGTTCAACATTCTTATAGATCAGCTCCTTCGGAATCCTCTCACCCTTGTCATTCTTCGCATAGCGGATCATCCAGTCCGGATCCTTCAGCAGACTGTCCAGGAACATCGATTGCGTCTCGGCCATGGCGACTGATGTCGGGGCGAACTCCTGCGCAAAGCAGGGGGCCGGCATCCGGATGTTGCTGAAGTGGGCGGCGTGTCCCCCCTCGTGGAAGAACGTCTCGCTGGCCCGCTGTCCGCTGCCGACCTGACCCGGGACGGCATTGGCGGTGAAGTTGATCCGTGCCGGGTGGAGTCTCCCGTTTTCCACCCATGCCGGATATGGACCGTGCATGAAGCCGTTGGAATATTTTCCCTTGCGGTCGACCAGATCGAGCTGCATCGTCGCTCCGCCGTAGCTGATGCCGAGGGCGGCAAAGGAACGTCCCCAGCGGAGGAACGCATCTTCAAACGGGAAGTAGGGATCGAGCTCTGCGGTCAGATCTCCTGACGTGTAGAACCCGAAGTTCCAGGGCATGGCGGCCGTCTCTCCTTTCTCCCGGCGCAACTCCTCGACCGAGTTCCGGCAGGCGTCGCGGGTTTTTTCCTCAAGGTCATCGAGTATTTCAAACAATCGTTCCTTGCCGAACCCTTCGTTGATCGAGACTTTCCAGTCGTAGTAGTCTTCATAGCCGATCATCCGGGCAAGTCGGTTCCGCTTTCGGACGATATCGAGAAAGCCGTGCTCCAGAACAAACGGCTCGATGGATCGCAGTCCGTCAAATGCCGCCTCCCGCAGAGCTTCCTCCTTTGCCGTGCGGATTTTCAACGCCAGAGCCACCGAGCTTGCCTCGACGAACTCTTCGGACTCCGGATCGGTGTAGCCCAGTTCCATGCCCCCCCGTTCCCGTTCCAGTCTCCCCTCCATTCCCACAAGTTCCCGGGCGATCTGTTGTGCCTCCTCCCCTTCGATCGGATTGGCGCTGAAGAAACGTTCCCATCCCTCCAGAGCAATCCGGTCGCTCTCCGGCAGGCTCTCCATATTGCCGAGTGCATCGCGCACCTGTTGCAGGTGTTCCGGACTGGAACAGAAGTCTCTCAGAGCGATCTCTTTCTCCTCGAAATGTGCCTCCTCGCTTCCGGCGAGTCCCATCTTCTCCGACCAGAACGCCTCTTCCTTGGCGACATGGAGTTCGATGTATCGGTTGTTCAATTCGGTTAGTAGTGACATGGTAAATCGGTTTTAACGGTTTCTTTGTTGAGGTTGTGAGTTATGAGCAATGAGCAATCAGCTATGAGCCGTGAGCTGTCGGCTATCCGCATGATAATGCTTTGGCTCCCGACTCTCCGACTATTCAACGATTGAACCGCCAACCATTCAACCTCTTCGCCTTGACTCCGGACCGGATCGCTCGCCACTCTCCGGAAATCCCGGCGTCGGCATAAAGCCGACGGCTACCGCGACTCCCGACTCATACACTCTCCCACCCCATCACTCCCACACTCCCCTCAAAATAACGAAAAGGGTTCCGACTCTGGCGAGTCGGAACCCTTGCGCCCAACACAGCGGAGGCACACCCGCTGTTCGTGTATAATACAGGCGGGAGCCGATCACCCGATTCGGCATCCCGCTCGTTGCAGGGGGCTATCCCGTAATGTCTATAAACAGCCCCGTCTCAGCGTCGACGCGTACGGTCTTGACCGTCGATGTCGACGTATCCTCGATCTCGAAGAGATAAACCCATCGAGCCTCTGTCTCGTTACGCTCCAGCGTCCAGGATTTCATCGTCCCGGTCAACTGCAGAAGAGCCGCGGTTCTGGCTGTGCTCAGCGGGACCAGCGTCTTCCCGTCGGCGGTGGTCGGCGGCGTAAATTCTCCGTTCTCGAAGTCGCCGGCGGTCTGCTTCACGCTGATCAATGCCCCTGTCTCCGCATCAAGCGTCACCTCGTACCGATCCTCTCCATTCTCCACAACCGTCGCGTAGGTGGCGGTGGAATCATCGGCAACGTTCAGCGTAATCTCGCCGACGGCCGTGCTGTCGACGCCGAACATCCCCTCGACAATGATCCTCACCGAATCTTTCGTAATCACCTGGAGCGAATCGGAGTTTCCTCCATCATCATCGTCGTCATCATCGCAGTGGCAACGGCAATGGCAGTGGAAATGGTGTCCGTAGCCCTTCCCTTTGCCGTGGCGATAGTGTCCCCGGCCTTTCCCCTTCTTGTCCTTATGGCGATCACAATCCTTGTCGGCCTTGTCGTCGCCGTCATCATCTCCGTCATCATCGTCACTGTCAATGTCGTCCTCATCATCGTCATGCTTCCCGCATTTTTCCTCATCTTTCAACTTCTTCTCCTTCCCCGTATTCGCATCGATGTAGATCGTGACGTAGCGGTTGGTGTTGGTGATGATGATGATGATGTAGGTCGGTTCTCCCTCGATCTCCTCAATGTTCGCCTCGACGACATCGCCGTCTGCAATTTCCTCTGCGCGATCACATGCCTGGCGAATCTTTACCTTGTTCTTGACCTTTACGGTTCCGGAGTAGAAGTACTCCTTGATTTCCTTCTTCTCTTTTACTTCCCCGGTCTCCGGCGAGATCACGATCACATAGATCTTCCCCCCCGACCGGACCACACACTCGTAGTTCAGATCATCACGATCGTAGTCGAGATGAATGCCGAGAATCTCGGCGTCGGCGTAGATGTTCAGAATAATCGTTTCAAGTTCGTCGACCTGAACGGCCACCGTGTCGTTCGCGTTCTGCCGGATATTGGCCCGGACCTCTTCGGCCTCGGATGCCGGTACCGGATCGCTTACGTAGATGGTGGCGGTATTGCCGAGCGAAAGAATGTTGGAAGAGTTGGGTTCCGTAATAGTGTCGGAACATCCTGTCAGGATCACGGTCGCCAGAGCGCAACATGCCAGAATGTATTTGCCTCCGTCGCGTAGCAGGCTGATTGCTTTCATAGAATTCCTCCGAAATAGAGCAGTTGTTTGAATAACGCTATTCGGACTGTTGTAATGAACAAATGAATGAGACTGTTGACGATCTGTCTGGATAGGCAAACGGAGTCGGGAGAGGTTTGGTTAGCGGAGGGGGCATAAAAATTGTGTAAAGAGGGGAGACGTAGGGGGCAAAAACCTTTGCCCCCGATCGGCTGGTTTACATGCGAATTTCGCAAGGGCAAAGACCGTTGCCCCCCGAACCGGCGATAACGGTCACGAAGGCGCATCCGTGCCGATCCGTTCCCATCCGTCTGATTCGTGTACGTTTTTTCGGAAGATGTAAAGAACCCCTGTCTCCGGGAATCAGAACCTGTGTCCCAGGCCCGCATAGAGCGAGGTATTCCCCTCTGCCGAGCGGGCGGTGCTCAGCGTGACGAGTCGATTTGTTCCGAATGCCAGGAAAATACCCCCCCCGTATCCGTAGTGCCAGGTGTCGGATGTCTCGCCGTCAAGATAGGCGCGACCGGCGTCGATGAAGCCGAGCAGACCGAAGGTTGAGCGGGCGATCAGCTTGTAGTTGAAAAGCGAAAGCCGCAGTTCCGCACTCCCCGACAGAGTCATGTCCCCTGCAAAGCGCTCCCCTTCATACCCTCGCAGCGAACGGCTGCCGCCGAGATAGGCCGCCTCGAAATAGGGATACTCGTCGCCGATGACTTTCTGACCGAGAGCCCGCAGGGCCAGCGTGACCGGACGAAGGAGATAGGCGGAAAGATAGGTCCGGGCGTCGATCCGCCCCGTAGCGAACTGGGAACGGTTATCGAGAATGTGAGGGAAGAATTCTCCCTCGGCCGTGATGTAGAACCCTCGCGTCGGTATGCGGGTGTAGTTCCGTGAATCGAATACCATACCGGTCCGCAGTGCGGCAAGCGTCGTCGGGTCGACCCCGTAGGGACGGAGAGAATCGAGCAACGGGCTCCGTTCAAGATTGGTTCTGGTATGACTTGCCCGTGCGCCGAAGTAGAGGCGGAAGTCACTGATCTGCGGGACCTGCAGGTCGGTGATCAGACTGTACTGTTCCTGTCCGATGTCGTAGAATCCGGCATCATCCAGCGGGACGCTGTAGTCGGTCTCGTTGCCGAAGCCGAAGAAGTTCGATAACGTCAGTTCGGTCGCCTCGGCGTTGATCAATACCCGGGCGTTCGGCACAAAGGTCCGGAAATCACCGTTGTACTCCACCTTGATCCCCTGCGTTCCGAACGCATAGGCGACCCCGAGACTCTGTTCCCAGGCGTAGGGTTCCTGCCGGAATCCGTAGCCGGTAATCTTCGGTCGAATGCCGAGCGAAAGTCCGTCATCGCTGCTGCTGTATCCCAGCCAGGGAGCCCAGCTCCAGTCGCTTCCGAAGTCCCGGTAGTAGGGGGCATAGGCCACCGAATCCTCACGCCAGGCCGGATGCTCGTGCCGGTCCAGCCGGGTGCCGGGCCCCAGAGCGAATCGCGAATCGTCGTCGCTGTCGATGAAGTAGGTCGATGTCTCGGCGTCCGGAATCGGCGTGAACCAGAAGTATCCGTTGACCTTCGAGTCGTCCACGAATTCGTCGGTCCCTTCTCCTCCGTCAATCTTCACGGTGATGCTGCTGTTGACCTCTCCCATCACCACGGTTTTGTCGTCTCCCCCCAGCAGACTGATCCGTATCTCGTCGGTCTGCGATCGATCGAACGTGTGGTCGAGATACGGGCTCCCGTCTTTCTCACCTGTCTTCTGATCCCGCCGGTAAAAGGCCACCCGGACCCGGTCATCGTTCAGGCGATAGATCTCCACATACTCGTTGTCGTCGCTTCCCCACAGGTCCGACTGTTCATGGATCAATTCAAAGAACTCTTCGGAAGCTTCGGGCAACTCATCCCGGCGCGACCGCAGGATACCGGCCAGTTCCTCTCCGGCCTGTTCGTACATTTCCTTCGGCATCCTGTGGACCGCCTCGTCGATCACTTGGTCGGTCAGTCTGGAGAGAACGAACGCAGTTGTGGAATCCCACGCCTCTCTGGAGATCGGCACAAGGAACCGCCGGTCGAGCGTCTTGCCGGTCCAGGTCAGGTTCTCAATATCGGGATAGTCCTCTCCCGTCCCTTCGATTTCCGGTACTCCCTCGGCCGCCAGCCAGGGGAGGATGCCGTTGTAGCGGGCAAAAGCCATGTCCCGATCCCGGGGAATCGGTCGCCAGTAGTTCTCCTCTCCTTCCTCCTCTCCGGCCCAGCGATACTGATCGATGTGCCGACTCCAGTCGCCGATAAGCATATCCACAAGTCTGACTTTCAGATAGTCTATGTGGTCGATATGGTTGTGATTATCCTCCAGCAACTTGTCGTAGATCTTCTTGTCTCCCACAATCTTCGTATAGCCCAGAAAGCCCGGGTTGTCGTCGGCTCCCTCGTTCGGATGTTCCTCGATCATTCCCAGCATTCCGGCGAACTCCTCACGATATTCTCCGAGCCGCGGATCGTCCGGCATCACGAAGAGATAGGGGGTGGCGTTCAGCACGCCGACGGCGTCGTGGAGCGGGGCGGCCACCAGTGCGCCGACCGGATGCTGCGCACTGATCATATCCTGGAGCACGTTGTCGACAAACGTTTCCTGCAGAGCGTTCGGGAGGACCGACGAGAACTCCTTGTTCACCGATCGGAACTTGTACTCCCGCCCGTTTGCTCCTTTCAGTCGCAACGACGTAGTCTGTCTCCCTCCGCCGACCTTCACCGGCGTCAGTCCCCCCTCGGTCCGTTCCAGATCCAGGTAGGGGACTTCGATCTCGGTTCCCCACAGATCACGCCAGAGACCGCCGTAAATCAGCCGATGCAGTCCGCCGCGATCATACTCCTTTCCCGGAATCACCGTTGTCGTCCCTTTTCCCACCGGCCGGAAGCGGGCTCCCTCCGGTTGATCGGGATATACCCTCCCTTCTTGCGGCTGTTCTTTCCGTTCGGCCGCAGGGGGTTCGGAACTGTGAAGGGAGTCGACGGGAATATCCGTCTCCCGGTTCTCTTCGCGGATTCCGGTCGATCCCGATTCGTTCTTGTGAAGGGCGGGAAGTTCCTGCGCCATAAGGAGAGAAGGGAGAAGGAGCAGAAGAAGAAGGAAGAGACGGGAGAGATGGGAAGGTGCGATGGGAGTATGTGCCGCTCCTCTCCTCTCCGTAACCGTTTCGTCCGGTTCCGTCTGAATGAATGTGTTCATGGTTGTTCTCCAACAGCGGTCGGATTGTCGATTGTTATATGTCGATTGTGATGTAACGGCAACAATCAGGGGGAAAACAAGGTTCCGGTTACCGGAGACGGAGAACGGATGTGTGAGGGGAAGGAACATCGGATGTTTCCCGTTACTTTTAACTTTTATGCCTGAGGAAGGCTTCCTCGATTGTCGTTCTGATCCGTCGAACGAACCGATCGAGGATATCAGGTGTTGTGTGCCGTTTGGCGCCTGCAGGTCTGTGCCGACATCCGAATACGGAAATGATCCATGCCGAATATCCGCTTTATCAAAGCCTACACCGCAACGCTTCGCATTTTGCTGAGCTACGGCATATCCTTTCTGATAAAGAAAGTCCGGGGGAGTGCCCGGGGCGAAGGGGGAGGGGAAGAACTGCACAGACGGAATGCCCGCCGACTGGTCCGGACGATTCTGGAACTGAAGGGACTCTTCATCAAGATCGGGCAGCTTGTCAGTATCCTGACGAACTTCCTGCCGGAGGCCTTTCGCAAAGAGCTTGAGGGATTGCAGGATCGCATTCCTCCGGGAGACTATCAGGGGATTGCGCTGCGGGTTCGCCAGGAACTGGGTGCGGATCCGCAGGAACTGTTTGCGGAGTTCGACCGGACGCCGATTGCCAGCGCCTCGCTTGCCCAGGTTCACCGGGGCCGGTTGCCGGACGGACGGGATGTGGCGGTGAAAGTGCAGCATCGGGATATCGAGGAGATTGCCCGGCGCGATCTGAAGACCATCCGCTCGATCCTCCGGCTTGTGGAACGACTGCTGGGGCTGCGCGGACTCGACGAGCAGTACCGGCAGCTTGAGGAGATGATTGCCGAGGAGCTGGACTTCGGACAGGAGGGGCGAAATCTGGAGGCGATTGCGGCCAACTTTGCGGTGGATCCCCGGATCGGCTTCCCGGCACTGATGCCCGAATATTCGTCCCGACGGGTTCTGACGACGGAGTTCGTCGACGGGGTGAAGGTCTCCGACATCCCGGCCCTCGACCGGCTCGGGATCGACCGGCGGGAGCTGGCCGAGCGGATCGTCGGGGCCTACTGCCGGATGATCTTTATCGACGGACTCTACCACGCAGATCCTCACCCCGGGAATATCCTGATCCGCTCCGACGGAACGGTCGTCTTTCTGGACTTCGGCGCGGTTGCCCGTCTCTCCCCGGAGATGAAATCGGGCATCCCCCGATTCCTCCTGGCCCTTCTGCGGCGGGATGCGGCCGGTCTTCGCGACGCATTGAACCGCATGGGCTTTATCGCCCGGGGACGGGATGAAG
>CAMLOB010000030.1 GCA_946481475.1 uncultured Chlorobiota bacterium
TCGGAAGCTCTGTCGGACATGGGGCGTTCTTCCCTGCTGTGAAGGCCGTTGGCGTTGGCCCGTCATAGCAATCCCGGGTCACGCCGCCCAGCGACATGAGGTTTCGCGCTTCGATGACCGGCGGCAACGACGGTGAGATCAAGAACGTTCCCGTCGTCAACCACCAGCACCGGGTCAACAAGCGGCAGATCTATGCAAACTTCCAGGTTGTGCTCGATCGGCGTGACAGCAGCGTACAGTTCAACTACCGTGGATTCTTCGGCACCTTTATCGATCCGGAACAGGGCATCTTCCAGATCCCGGCAACGGCGATGTTCCGTGCAAACTCGACGATCGGTATCCAGAGCCATAACCGCGAGTACACGAACTATCTGCACGCCTACAATATGGGCGAGAGTGGTGCTCCGGGAGCGGTCTACGTCAATGGTGACCCGAACGGTACACCGGCTCCGAACCTTGCGATCCGGTTCAAGCAGTGGAAGAACGTCGTGCGCGTGCTCGAGGTCTCCTTCCAGCGTCCGAACCCGAGCAATCCTTCGACGTTTGAACCGCTTGACCGCCGACTGGCAGCAAATAACTACGAGTTGCTTCTGGGCCATCCGGTCCTCGGAGCTATCCGTCCGGTCGGTATCGTCGAGAACGTATCGAGCGATGTCGGTCCGGTGAACATAACGACGCAGCCGATTCAGTTCAACGTTGTCTTCCGTATCCGTGACCTCGTCTTCACGACGCGGCCTCCGGTCTATCAGAAGTCAGAGACGACCCGCTCGCTCTACCCGATTGCGGAGACGCCGGGAGTGCAGAACAGCAACACGGCTCGTCCGAACATCGACACGATCATCTTCGATCCGTTCGCACCGGTTCCGACGGTTGTCAAGAACGTCGGTCGTTTCCGTGCAGAGATTATCGCAACGGATCGGAGCCCGCAGGGCTTTGTCTACGGCGATTTCTGGCCGTTCGACGATACGACGGGTGTGACCATCTTCGGTATCCGTCGCGTTGAGTTGCCGTACATCACGACCTTCGATACGTATAGCGTTTCGGAAGACGGTGTCGTTCCGGACGTGACCAACTGGGTCTCGATCGGTGCGGAAGTTGTTGACGGTGACCTGAACACGTACAATCCGCCTCCGCCGCGGAGCCGTACTGTCGGCGATCGTTTCCTGAACTCGCCGGTTGCCAAGCTTGATCGTCGCGACATCGGCGGTGCCTTCTACAACTCGGATATTCCGGGGCTGCTTGGAGGCGACACGCTGGTTTCGTTCCCGATCAACCTGGCCGGTGGTGTTCCCGGAACGCCGAAGATCCTTATCTCGTATCAGCGCGCCGGACGTCAGGTGTATCCGCGCGGCTGGAGTGATAACCTGCGGATCGGTCCGGAGCAGGCGGTCTACACGACGCTGAAGACTGCCTTCTACCAGCTGCCGGACGTGCTGATGGTGGAGTTCGCCGAGCCGAGTGATGATCCGGACAAGATCAACAACATCACCAACGCTCGTCGTTGGAGCCAGGCAGGCTTCCTGAGTGAGGAAGGATCAATTCCTGCGGAGACCTTCTGGGGCAACGTTGCGTCGCCGCGCTGGGCAGTGTTCGGTGGCGGTGGCGGTCAGGATACGGCCGGTAACATCGTTGTTGATGAGTTTGACGGAGGCAAGGACTTCCTCTTCCACAGAGGTGTTGTTCCGATTCCGCGGCGCTGGACCCAGGATCTCGACGTTGCGAAGTACTTCCGTTTCCGTCTGCGTGTCGTTTCGCAGAGCCACAAGAATCCGGTTGGACCGCCGGCCGACGACGAGGATCCGTTCTATGTTGATAACGTGATCGTGTCGATTCCGGACAAGCCGGAGGTGGAGGTTACCGGTATCGAGATCGATTGGCCTTACACCGAGGCTCCGGCATCACAGGCACGGGCAATCCCGCTTGCAGTGAAGGTTTCGAACAACGGAACGACTGCCGCAACGGCATTCGGTGTTGCGTTGACGGTTGAGAACCGCGACACGCCGCCGACGCCCGGCTTCTTCAGCTACTATCGCTACAAGACGATTATCTCGCTTGGTGCCGGCGATGACCGCATTGTGGACTTCCCGACGTGGAACGCTCAGGAGTGCGGTGCCGATATCAATGCAAATGTCGACACGAACGGTACGCTGACGAACTATCGGATTACTGCGCAGATTCTGCCGCAGGGCTACGATTCGTATAATGCTAACGACAATACCTGGACGGACTTCCGGCTTCGTCTCGGCGCGACCTTTGCCTATGACTTTATCGATGATCGCGGCAACGTTATCAACGATGTTGCGCAGGTTTCAGGACGCACGGGCAAGGGCTTGAATCTGGTGGCTCAGTTCCCGGATCCGAACGGCGCAGAGCCGTACGGACCTGCCGGCGGCAACAACTCCGGTACGTTTGCAATGCAGTTCCGGATCCTGACGCGCGACACGATTCGCGGCTACCAGGCCTTCTACGGATCGGCAAACGCAGCACCGGACGCGATCCTCTATTCGATCTACAAGCAGCCGGCCGCTTCCAGCGTGAACGCTTCGCCGCAGAAGCTGGCGACGAACCCGAACCTCGGTCTGGTTAACTCCACACGTCGCTACGCACGGCGTGGTGAGGGACGTCCGGCCGACTCGCGGACCACGAATCCGGGACCGTTCTATTACGACGAGTACGTGATCTATGAGCTCGACACACCGTACATCGCCGATCCGGGCGTCTACTTCGTGACCGTTGCTCAGCTTGCACAGACCGGTCTTGAACTGGGTGCCAGCAACTACCGTCAGGGACAGGTCATCACGATTCGCGACGACGCCGGTCAGGGTGCGGGCGACTTCAATATCGCCGCCCATCCGGAAATGCGTCAGAACCGCTTCTGGTTCGAGACAACGACCGAGTCGGAAGTCTGGAATCCGATGCTGACGCCGATCGGCAACCCGGGATATCCGCATCTGGACTGGAGAGGTCTGAATCCGTTCGGCTTCTTCACCTATCAGCGCGGCTCGTGGGTACCGATGATTCGTCCGTTCTTCGACTACAAGAGCAGCACGTCGTGCGAAGTTCTGCCGGTTGAGCTGGCCGACTTCCGCGCAACGGCTCTGACAAGTGCGATTCGCCTTGACTGGCAGACGACGACCGAGCTGAACAACCACGGCTTTACGGTCGAGCGTCGGGTTGCCGGCGACGAGAACTGGAACGACATGACGTTTGTCGAGGGTGCGGGAACGAGCAATCAGGCTCGCGACTACAGCTACCTGGACAAGAGCGTAGTGAGCAACGTTACCTATCAGTATCGTCTCCGTCAGCAAGACCTTGATGGTACGCAGAGCTACAGCTCGATCCGCGAGGCCCGTATCAACAACGCTACGGCCGGAACGCTGGTCAACGCTCTGGAGCAGAACTCACCGAATCCGGCTTCGGCCTACACCACGATTCCGTTTGTGGTGGCCGAGAGCAGCACGGTGAAGGTAGAGATCTGTGATGTCTACGGCAACGTGATTCGTACGATGACGGTCAATGCCAAGGCCGGTGTCAACACCACTGTTGATTGGGATCTTACCGACGACAATGGTGGTCGCGTCGCCAACGGCACCTACGTCTACAAGCTGATCGGCAACGGCTTCACGCAGTCACGCAAGATGACGGTGATCCGCTAAGCCGAACGGACTTGTTCCGATTGCATCGAAAGCCTCTCCGGGTAATTCCGGAGGGGCTTTCTTTATTGGTTCCGTATGTTTGCAACGCCGGAATCACATCGACCGTCAACAGAAACCGATCATGATCAATATCGCAGTCTTTGCCTCGGGACGAGGATCGAATTTTCGTGCAGTTCACCAGACTCTTTCGACAATGCCCGATCCCCCGGCCCGCATTGTTCTCTGCATCAGCAACAATCCCAGACCCGGAGCCTTTGATTATGCCGACGAACAGGGAATTCCCGCCCGGCGACTTTCGCCGAAGATGTTTCCGGACGATCCGGAAGGCTACGAGCGGGAATTGCAGGCGTTGTTGAAGACCAGTGAGGTCGATATGATTGTGTTGGCCGGTTATATGCGAAAGCTCCCCCCGGGAGTCGTCGAGACATATCGGGGACGTATTCTGAACACACATCCGGCACTGTTGCCGGAATTCGGAGGACAGGGGATGTACGGTATGAAGGTTCATCAGGCGGTTGTGGATGCCGGAAGAGAGGAGAGCGGCGTGACGGTCCACCTGGTGGATGAGGAGTATGATACCGGTGCCGTCATTGCTCAGGAACGAGTGCCGGTTCTCCCCGACGACACGCCCGATTCCCTTGCCGAACGGGTTCTGACACTGGAGCACCGGCTTCTTCCCCGTGTGGTGCTCTACGTCGCCCGCCGGTTGGCCGCCGGAAAGGAGGTCGGCGTGATGACGACAGAGGAGTAATCCTGAGCGGGACTCTCTGCAGGAGGGATGATCCGTTCCTGTGACATGGTGATAGAACATGTCGTGCGGGAAGGAGGTATCTTCCGGCAATCCAACATAATTTGTTTTTCGGAGCCGAGCAGAATGGCAGAACTTGAAGTATTCGACAATCCCCGTCCCGAGCGGGACTATACGATCACGCACGTCAATCCGGAGTTCACCTCGGTCTGTCCGAAGACCGGACTTCCCGACTTCGGGACCATTACGCTGGAGTATGTGCCGGATCAACTCTGCGTGGAACTGAAATCGCTGAAATACTACTATCTCGACTTCCGGAACAAAGGCATTTTCTACGAAGCGGTGACCAATCAGATCATGGATGATCTGGTCAATGCCATGAAACCGAGATATATGAAGGTGACCGGAGAATTCTCAACGCGCGGCGGATTACATTCGATTGTGACCGTGGAGTATGGGGGGAAGAGTTCGTAGAGTTGAGAGTTCGTAGAGTTGAGAGTTCGTAGAGTTGAGAGTTCGTAGAGTTGAGAGTTTCGGGAGGAGGGCTTGGGGCTGTCGCACCACACAAAGCTGATTGCTCACACAAAGCTGATTGCTCACACAAAGCTGATTGCTCAAAGCTGACTACTCACGGCTCAAAGCTCACGGCTCAAAGCTCACGGCTCAAAGCTCACGGCTCAAAGCTCCCCGCTCCTCAATACACCACCACCTTCCTGACCGCAACATAGTCTCCGGACATCAACCGGTAGAAGTACACGCCCGGAGGAAGCCCGGTTTTCCACGTCATGTCGTATTCGCCGGGGAGAAGGTCATCGTCGACAAGAGTTCGGACGTGTTCTCCGAGACTGTTGTACATATCCAGCCGCGTTGGCCCGTCGAGCGGGAGGGAGAATTCGATGCGGTCAAGGCCGGGCGTTCCGGTGGTGATCGGCGTCAGTGAATACTTTCCGGAGACGGCCTCGATGAGTCGATAGCGAAGACCGCAGATGCCGAGCGAGACGTCTCCCGGTTCCTCTGTAATCCCGGCGCAGGGGATGCCGGAGAGTTCAAGGGAGAAAGGAAGAGGGATGATCCCGACGGAGTCGTTTGCCGTACGCAGGTCGATAATCAGAAACGTGGCGTACCTGAACTTTGCAAGCGTCCCCGTATCGTTCAGGAAGATTCCGGGCGGAGCTGCGAGCGTCACCTCGAACATCCCCTGCTGATCATCCCTGGCCTCGGTCACGATCCAGTCCTCCAGAAGCGTCTCCCGGAACGCCTCGCCGACCGAATCGGGTGTGATGCCGATCGGTCGCATCAGCCACCGGTCGTAGTCCATTGCAAGGGTGACCGTGTCCACACCGAATCCTTTCGGGAGGTTGTCCAGATAAACGGCGGCGGTGAAGGTGTCCTGGAATCTGTAGGGACCGTAGCTTCCGATCGATGCGTCGATCCGGAGCGTCGGAAGGATCTCTACATGGTAGTATCCGATGGTGATGCATCCCTCCGCGTCGATAACCGTTGCCTGATAGTCGGCGGCAATTCCGTCGACGGTGATCGTCCGACAGGAAGGGCAGGAAATCGTGATGGTCGGATCGACCGAACTCCACTCCCGAAAAACTCCCCCGGCTTCCAGCATGATTGGAGTTCCCGAACAGGTCCTGACGGTATCCCGGGTTCGGGTCACCTTGTAGATGTCAAGGTCCCCCATCAGCGACTTCGTGTAGATCTCTTCTTCCAGAATACCGTCGACATCGATCGAGATGCTTGTGGCGCCGACGTTCTCCGGCGTGTTTCCCTGGATCGGAATGCCGCTGATGCCGGCGTTCGCAACGTTGTCGAAAAAGATCGGATTGCCGGTCACCCAGATCGAACCGGCACACGGCTCCGGATCGACCGAAAGGGAAATCTCTCCGCCGTAATCGGCCCCTCCCTGTGCGTTGGTCATCCCCCGGGCGGTACCGACGTGGATCCGCTTCGGGAGCGACCATCCCCCTGCGTCATTCCGGTATTCGAACAGACGGCCGTAGTACTCGGTCAGACCGATGTTCGTGAAGAACGTACTTTCAACCACCAGCATCCGCCCTCCCGGTCCGAAGATGATGTCGGTGATGACGGCCGACCGATTGACCCGCTTCTCCGCACTTTCAATCACCAGTTCCGGACGATTGGTTGCCGGAAGAAACTTTCCGGAAAGATCCAGAGCGACCGACCAGATTTCGTTATCGTCCGAAGGATCGGGCGCATCCCGCCAGTCCTCGTTCCAGACCGCGTAGTAGATCCGGTCATCCCGGACATCAATTCCCCAGAGACGCTCTCCCAGCGGGGCGATCCCCGGACGTCCGTTGTCACGGGCAAAGGGATCGAAGCTGTCGAGAACGCTTCCATCGGTCCTCAATCTGTAGATCCTTCCATCCTCAAGATTCGTAATGTAGAATTGCCGGCGCGGCAGGTCATAGCAGATATTTCCCAGACCGGCCCCTGTATTCGGCAGAAGGGCAAAGAGAGCGATCTCTCCGGTCATTCCGTCGATGCGGTAAACGGCCCCCGGTCCGCCCGGTCCGAAGATGCCGGTGGCGGTGAGATCGTCCGGCAGACCATACATCGCGCTTGCCGTCACATAGATGTTCCCCTCTTCATCAAGAGTCAGACCGAAGATCTGTCCCAGATTCCGCGCAGTCCAGTCGGGATGGTGGTACATCGGCGGCTCCCACTGCGGTGCGCTGAAGGCTTCGGGAGGAGGATTCCGCACATCGACGACGCCGAGGACGTAGCCGTCCGGATTGATCGTGATGTCCGATTGCTGACTGACCGTGCCGGCAAAGCAGGTGACCACGGCCGTGCCGTGTTCAAGTGGGAGCGTCAGTTCCTGAGGAGTGAGATCGTCCGGGAGAACGCCCGAAAGAAGAACCGTGCAGAGGAGTATCCGTGATCTCATGGCAAACGTGCATGGTTGATGTGCCTGTGGGAACTCCCGGATCAACACCCCTTCCCTCTATCGGTTACGCCGGTTTCCGGTGAGCCATCTCAAGTGATTCGGTGAAGTGCCGGAGCAAGCATGAGACAAGGAGAGGAGAAAAGCATAACAGCCGTTCCGGTCGAAACTTCTACCTTTCCCGGATCGTAGGGGCGCGCCGTTGCAGTCTTGCGTCACCGGCGCGACCGGTATTCATTCATCAACAGGCGATCATCAACACTCAGGGAACTATGATCCGTGCCGAACATCTTCACAAGTATTTCTCCGGCGTCCACGCCGTCGACGACCTCTCGCTCGAGGTGCGACGCGGAGAGATCTTCGGTCTTCTCGGTCCGAACGGTGCCGGGAAATCGACGACGATCCGCATGATCGTCGACATCATCCAGCCCGACAGCGGGCGCATTACCTACGACGAAAAGGAGTTCAGCGATGAGGTGCGCAGAATGATCGGCTATCTTCCCGAAGAGAGGGGACTCTATCAGAAAGCGATGATCGGGGAGATGATTCAGTACTTCGGTCGCCTGCGCGGACTCGATCCGTCGGTCGCCGATGAACGGATTGCGGGTTGGCTGGAACGGTTCGGACTTGAGGGGAGCCGGAAAAGGAAGATCGAGGAATTGTCCAAGGGGAACCAGCAGAAAGTGCAGATCATCATCGCCCTGTTGCACGAACCGGAATATGTGATTCTGGACGAACCTTCCTCCGGACTCGATCCGGTCAACCAGGAGCTGCTGCGGGAGGTGGTCTCGGAGTTGAGAAGCCAGGGACGGGCGATCATCTATTCCACACACCAGATGGATCTGGCCGAGCGGCTCTGCGACCGGATTGCCCTGATCAACCGGGGACGCGTCGTGCTGGAAGGGGAGGTGGAGAGCGTCCGGCAGGAACATGGGGCCAACACCGTGATCCTTGAATATGAAGGGGATGGAGCCTTCCTGAAAACGCTCCCCCCCGTGGTCGAGGGGAGAGTGGACGGAAATCGTGCGGAACTGGTTCTGGATGAAGGGGCTGAGATCAACGATCTCTTTGCCGGGATCGGAGAACGGATCCGGGTCGGACGGATCGAACGGGTGCGCCCCTCGCTCAATTCCATTTTTATCCGGACGGTCGGCGAGGCCAATGCACCGAAAGAGATGTTGAAAATCAGCGAAGAACAGGGTCAGGTAAATCACGACGGGAGGGAATCATGAGTCGCAGCAGAATATTGACCATCGCCCGTTGGGAGTTCCTTCAGAAAGTCCGGTCGAAAAGTTTTGTCCTCTCGCTGGTCCTCCTTCCGGTGATGATTCTCGCCTTCGGCTTCCTCCCGTCGCTTCTGGTCAATCAGGGACCCGGGGAGACCCAGCGGATCGGGATCATCGATCTGACCGATGCCTACGCGCTCCCCCTTTCGCTTGAACTGGAGTCGGGAAAGAAACTCGATGACGGCTCTCCCGTCTGGACCGCAATCATTTATGCCGATACGGCTGCATCGACCGATTCCCTTTTTGCCCATGCGGATGCTGATGCCCGTGAGGAAGTCACCGAAGGGTTTCTGGAGATCAGGGGGAGCGAGGCCGATCCGGAGTTTATCTGGCGGAGTCCGAACCTGACCGATCTTCACGTTGCCGAGGTGCTGGATGCCGCCGTTCAGACCGTGGTGACCGAGCGGCGGATAAAGGAGTCGGGGGTCGACGCGGCCGAGTATGCCCGGCTGACGACGCCGGTGGAGATCGATGAGCGGAAATTGACGGACGAAGGGGAAGACAAAGCCGATGCGGGAGAGGAGTTCCTGACGAAGTTCTTTTCGGCCTTCGTCGGCATCATTCTCTTCATGATCCTGATCATGACCACCGGACAGTCGCTGGTGCGGGGACTGGTCGAGGAGAAGTCGAACAGGATCATGGAGATACTTGTCGGGTCGGCGACTCCGGCGGAACTGATGTGGGGGAAACTGATCGGGCTGAGCGGACTGGGGTTGACGCAGGTTTTCGCCTGGGGAGTTCTCGGAGGGGCCGGCCTCCTCTTCATCTCTTCGTCCGGCACGGTTTCGGCCGATGCGCTCACCGGCGTCCTCTCGACGCTCCCTCTGGTCCTTCTGTATCTGGTCCTCGGCTATGTCCTCTTTGCGGCGATCTTCGTCGGAGCCGGTTCTCTGGTCACCACCGAGCAGGAGGCGCAGTTCGTGACGCAGTACCTGACGATGATTCTGGTGGCACCTCTCGCCTTTGCCATTGTGGTGATCCAGGATCCGAACGCCGGATATCTCGAAGCGCTCAGCTACATCCCCTTCCTGACGCCGACGTTGATGATGCTCCGCATCGTTGTGCAGATGCCGTCGGTCTGGACGATTATCGGGACTACGCTTGTGCTGATCGTCTCAACGATTGCGGTCACCTGGGCTGCTGCGAAGATCTTCCGGACGGCGATTCTCCTCTACGGCAAACGCCCCAGCGTCCGCGAAGTCGTCCGCTGGCTGCGAGTCAGGGAATAACCTTTGTGACTTCTTCGTACTCTTTGTGTCCGCCGCGGCGGGTGGTGATTTACCACAAAGACACAAAGAGCACAAAGAATTCAGTCGAAGGAAGTGGAGTCGGAGCTGCCGGAGTCGCTTGATCCGGAGTCGCTCCAGCCGCTGTCGCCGGAGGAAGATTGTGTGGAGTCGGAGTCGTTGAAACGGGAGTGGGAACCTCCGTCGTAGTGGGTGGCATCACCTTCGGATGAGTGGTGTTCCCGGTCGTGATCGTCGTCTCCGGAAGGACGATTCTCCTCTCCCCCCGGATAGGTCACCTGATGGATCATCATCCCTCCGGTCACCGTGTCGTCGATGCCGGGAGACTCTTCATCCCGCCGGTCTCTTCCCTCATTCTTCTTCGCCTCTTCCCGCTCCTTTCTCTCCTTCACCATCCGCTCATATTTCGGATAGAAGATCAGAAGAAGAACGATACCGACCGAGACGGCCGCATCGGCGATGTTGAAGACGTAGAACCGGTCGTGGAGTCGACCGAAGATCGTGATGTCGGGAATGTCGACATCGATGAAGTCGACCACCTTCCCCCTGAACAGGGGAGCGTAGCCGTAGAAGAGACCGTAGAAGACCCGGTCGATCAGGTTGCCGACCGCCCCGCCGAGGATCATCGCCAGTGCGATGTGGAATCCGCCGATCTCCGAGTCGCGGGATTTGCGGAGCAGGTGGACCAGAAAGATCGCCGCCCCGATCGAGAAGAGACCGAGAAGGAGGGGCATGCCGAAGTCCAGACCGAAGGCCATACCGGGATTCTCAACAAAGGTGAAGCGAAGAACATCTCCGATCACCGGTATGCTCTGTCCGAGATACATCCCCTCGTGATGTATCCCGAACAGGCTGAATCCTTTCACCGCCATTTTTGTGGCCTGGTCGATCAGAACGAGCAGTGCCGAGAAAGCGAGCAGTTTGCGCACGTGGTTCCTCTGTTATTCTTCCTCTTCGCCGAAGGTCTCGATAAAGTGCTTTCCCGGAATGCAGGGCTTCGACGTGTTTTTATAGACCGTGCAGACCTGCGTGACCGGGACGGCCATCAGGCGTCGGCTGTCGAGTTGCAGACCGCAGATGCGGCAGATGCCGAAGTTCTCGTGCTGTATGCGGAGCAACGCTTCGTCCAGCTTCTTGATGTAGTCGCTTGTCCGCTGCGCCTGAAGGAAGGTCTTCTCCCGCTCCATCGCATCGGTCCCCTGCTCGGCCATGTGGAGCGAGTAGGTGTTGTCCTCGGCCCCCTCGTTTGCGGCCATCTCCCGAAGCTGTTCTCCCAGCTCCTCCAGCTCCCGAACGTTGTTCTCGCGGATGGAGTGGATCATTTCGCTGAACTTTGCCAGCTCCTTCTTCGAGAAGGGGGCATTCGTAGCGGTTCCGGTGGAAGGGGAGAACGCGGTCTTCGGCAGTTCCTTCATGGTCGCTTTCACCGCTGTGGGCGTCAGCTTCTTTTTCTTGACCGGAGTTTTCTTCCTGAGCGGAGCGGGGGCCGCTGCCGTCGGCTTCGGAGCAGGGGCCGGCGCTGCAGCCTTCTTTGCCGGTGGGCTCTTCTTCGTTGCTGATTTCGTCGTTGATTTCTTCACGCTTTTATTTGCCGTTGCTTTCTTTGTCGATTTCGTTCCGGATGCCGGGGATGTTCCCCCCTTACCGGATTTCTTTGTTGTTGTGGAAGCTTTCGTTGCACGTGTCGGCGCAGCTTTCTTTGCAGCCGAAGTCGCGGCCGTACTCTTCTTCTTTGATGCCGCTGTTTTCTTCTCTCCCTTCTTCTCCGCTTTCTTCGTTGTCTTCTTTGAAGCCGTTCGAGTTGACGCTTTTTTCGTCGCTTTCTTTGCTGCTGCCATTCTCGTGCCTCCGCTCCTGAAATGGTTGCTGTAAAAGACCTGTATGAATTAATCTTCCATCCGTCTCAACCCGATGCGGCCGTAAAGCCGATCCTTCTCGATTTCAACCCTCTCACCCTCAAGGGATGGATCGTGCGAAAATTCCTTTGCCAGTGTTTCGGACATGATGTAGCTCTGCTGCGATTCGAGTGCCGAGGCCAGTTCGTCCTGATCCGTAGCATAGAGCAGGCGGATTCTGTCGGTCACTTCCAGACCGGAGTCTTTCCGGAGTTTCTGGACGTGGTTGACGAATTCCCGGGCAAGTCCCTCGGCCCGCAGTTCGACGTCAAGCTCCGTATCCAGCGCCACGGTGATCGTCCCCTCGGCTGCAACGAGCCATCCCTCGATATCCTCGTGGATGATCTCGATGTCGTCGATATGCAGTTCAAATCCGTCGCCGTCGGCACGGATCACCAGTTCGTTCTTCTGCTGCAGCTCGCGAACCTCGCGGCTGGACATGCCGTTGATCGCGGCGGCCACCCGCTTGGCGTCCTTGCCGAACTTCGGACCGATCGACTTGAAGTTCGGCTTCGCGCCGATCTTCACGATCTCCGACTCCTGGTCGGCTCCGATATATTCCACCCTCTTGACGTTCAGCTCTTCGGTGATGATCTCCTCGACCTGCCGGAAGTCGTTCTGCTCCTGCTGGTTGGAGACCGCGATCAGGATGCGTCGCAGCGGCTGGCGGACTTTCCGGAGGATCGGATCGACTTTCTTGCCGGCCTCCTCTCGCAGACTCAGCGCCAGGGTCACCACCGTCTGCGCCCGCTGCATCCGCCTCTCCAGTCCCTCATCGATCCGGCTCTCGTCCGGTTCGGGAATAAGGGCCAGGTGAACGGATTCGGTCTCCTCAAGTTTCGCCGTGCCGTTCAGCGCGCCGTAGATCCGCTCGGAGAGGAAGGGGGCCAGCGGGGCCATCATCTTCGCAACCGTCAGAAGCGATTCGTACAACGTCTGATAGGCGGCCAGCTTGTCTTCGGACATCTCTCCCTTCCAGAAACGACGGCGGTTGCGCCGGACGTACCAGTTGGAGAGATGCTCGACGGTGAATTCCTGCACCAGACGCATCGCCCGCGTCGGGTCCATGTTCTCCATGTGATGCGCATACTGCCGGAGCGTGGTGTTCAGCACCGAGAGTATCCACCGGTCAAGCTCGGTCCGGTTCTCCATCGGAACCGGCGGCTCGGTGTAGGTGAATCCGTCGATGTTGGCGTACATCGCAAAAAACTTGTATGTGTTCTCCAGAGCGCGGAAGAAGTCCGAGATCACCACTTTGAGCAGATCCTCTTCCCGGAAGGAGAGGGGAGTCCACGCGGGGGAGGCGGTAATCATGTACCATCGGATCGCATCGGCTCCGTGCGTGTCCAGCAGACCGAACGGATCGATCACGTTGCCGCGCGACTTCGACATCTTCTTTCCCGTGTCGTCCAGCACCAGATCGTTCACCAGTACGCTCCGGAAGGCGACCGAGCCGAAGAGTCCGGTGGCGATGGCGTGGAGCGTGTAGAACCATCCCCGCGTCTGATCCACCCCTTCGCAGATATAGTCGGCGGGAAAATGTCGCTCGAACTTCTCCTTGTTCTCGAACGGATAGTGCCACTGTGCGAAGGGCATCGAGCCGGAATCGAACCAGACGTCGATCAACTCGGGTGTGCGCCGGTAAGTCTTTCCGTCGCGACGGAACACGACCTTGTCGACAAAGGGTTTGTGCAGGTCGATCTCCACTCCGGCTTCACTTACCGGAACGAGCGAACCGTCAACTTCCAGTTCTCCCTCTTTCAGCTCCGCCACCGATCCGACGGCGAACATATCGCTCGGGTCTTCCTCGTTTACCCAGATCGGCAGCGGGGTTCCCCAGTACCGGTCACGCGAGAGCGACCAGTCCTTGTTCTCCTCCAGCCAGTTCCCGAAGCGTCCCGAACCGATCTCCTCCGGCTGCCAGCGGATCGTGTTGTTCCCCTCGATCATTTCCCCGACAAAATCCGTCGTCCTGACGTACCACGAGTCGCGCGCGTAGTAGATCAGCGGATTGTCGCATCGCCAGCAGTGGGGATAGCTGTGGAGATAATCCTTTGCGTAGTGGTGAACCAGTCCCCGTTCCTTCAGGTTGATGACGATATCCTTGTCGGCCCCTTCTTCCTCAAGATTGTCGAAGCGGACGGTCTTGACCATCCGTCCGCCAAAGGGTCCGGCCGCATCGGTGAAGCGGCCTCCGGAGGTGACCGGCTGGATCACCGGCAGATCGTATACCCGGGAGACTTCATAGTCGTCCTGACC
>CAMLOB010000031.1 GCA_946481475.1 uncultured Chlorobiota bacterium
GACCTCAGCGTCCGGTTCTGGACTTCGCCTTATCGGCAATCCGCTTCGCCCCTTCAACCGCACTCTGGGAAACATCGGTAACCCGCTCCATTCCCTGCCGGGCCAGTTCACCGGTTCGGTCGACCGCCGTCGACAATCCTTTGGCCGCCTCTTCGCTCAGACGCCGGACCTGATATTCCGCCTCACTATAGGCTTTCTTCGCCCCCTTGGCAAATTTCTTGCGACGATACTTGCCGTTTTTCGGATCGAGGAAATACCAGGCGGTTGCCGCTGCACCAAGCAGACCGAGAATGCCGACAACCTTCCCCCCGTTCCCCTTGTTTGTCTCTCTTCCCATAATGCTACCTCTTTTCTACGTGTGATTGAAAATTTTCAGATGTGCTCCGTACCGGAAGACCTCATCTACGCCGGGCATCGGCTCGTGTTACGAACGATGGCATCGGCAGAATCGTGTCCGGCAAGCCTCCATCAGTATCCCCTGATCGGATCGACCGGATTCAGAAGCTCCTTTCCGGCAACGAACCGTTCCAGATTCTCCAGAAAAAGATCGGTTGTTCTGTCTCCAAAGCCGACAAAGCCTCCGGACGAATGAGGGGTAACGATAACGTTTTCCATCCTCCATAACACGGAGTCCGGCGATAATGGTTCCTCTTCAACCACATCCAGGGCGGCACCGGCAATATCTCCCCGCTGCAATGCCCGGATCAACTCTTCCTGCCGAAGGATCTTCCCCCTGGCAACGTTGATCAGATACGCCGTCTTCTTCATCCGGCTGAAAGCATCGGCACCGAGCAGCCCTTCGGTCTCGGCCGTCAACGGAAGGGCCACGACGACGAAGTCGCTCTCCGCAAGCAGTTCATGAAAGCCCTCTCGGTCATAGAGCCGGTCGACTTCCGGTTCCAACGTTCGACTCCGCTTCAT
Source organism: uncultured Chlorobiota bacterium (assembly GCA_946481475.1). The sequence continues at coordinate 922 of CAMLOB010000031.1, forward strand.
CGCCACAATCCGCATCCCGAACGCCCGGCTTCGCACGGCAATCGCCCGGCCGATCGCTCCATAGCCGAGAATGCCGAGGGTCATCCCCCGCAACACCCGTCTGTCCGGATGCTCCACCGTCGTGTAGCGATTCCACTCCCGCCGTTCCATCCATCTGATCTGCTTTCCGAGATTCCTGTTCAGCATTACCAGATAGGCAACCACCTGATCGGCAACCGAATCGGCCATCACGCCGGACGAGTTGGTGAAAAGAAGAGAACGGTCGGCGATGCCCTCCAGCGCAAAGAGAGCGTTGACCCCGGCCCAGGGGACGTGGATCCACCGCAGCCGTCCGGCCCGATCCCACTGTTCCGGACTCAGGCGTCCTCCAAGAAAGATCGTCGCCTCATGGATGTGCCGGTCGATCCGCCCGATAATCCCGGCCGCCTCCTCACCCAACGACGACGGGAGGAACGTCCCGCCGAGTTCCCGAACCCGCGCATCGATGCGCCGGTTGTTTTCATCGCTGAGTTGGTAGCTGCTGAGCAGAAACATTTGCGGACTGTGGTCTTCAGTGTTGAACAAAAAAAAAGAGATGCAAAGCTCTGCATCTCTTTCTCCAAATCCAACTCTATCAGCTCGGCAATCCGGTCAGGGGGCAGGAAACGCAACGTAGAAAGGCACACCATACACTGAATCTACGCGGGCCGTTTCCTGCTCCTTTGTTACCGGAAGCTTGACCGCAATCTCTACGCAATCCAGGTAGTCAGTATCGACGCGTTGTTTACAATCGTGGCGGGACGACCCGTGCAGGAGGTGTTTTGCACCCACTGCAGTTGACGATTGTCGGCGGTGCTGCCGGTCACAATCAGGTCTCTGTACCGGGCCGGGATGTCGATTGAGATATTGGAGCCGGAGTAGACCGGCAAAGGGGTTGCTCCCTGCATTCCGGGAAGCCCGTAGGTGGAACCGATCTCCCGAGCAACTGTGCGGGAAACCGGATACTCCCTCCTGTCCCCCTTCAGTTCCACAAACTGCGATTCCAGCATCGGGCCCGAGTTCGAGAGAAGAAGATGTTCCTCTCCCCTCTCCCGGCTCTCTGCCGAACCGTTCAAGCCGATAACGACATCGGTCGGCATTGTTAATTTCTCTCTGCTTTTCATTATTTGTCCTGGAGATCGGGTTTACGTAGTAGTTGTGCCGAGGAAGCCCGGGCCGGTCGTGAGGCTGCTGTCGCCGCTTGACAACCGGCCCGATCTCCTCTCCTCAGAGAGAGAGGCGGCCAATCGGACGGGCAGAACTCTGCTTGCATCACCAACAACGTGTCCGTCAGCATGTCGTCCTGCACCAACCGTCGATTTCAAAGCTGCCGTTGATTCCGTCAATAGGAACGGTCTTCTCTGAGGGAACATCCGAGGCATTGATCGAGACGCTATCGCCGTCGCCGAGTGGCACGGCACTCTCTGTGGCAAGCGTAGTGACGGCCCCTGTTGCACGGGTAACCGGGCCGACTTGATGTTCCGTCGATCGATCCGCCATCGATGTCGGCATTCGAGAATGTCCGTACACACAAACTATCGCCGGAGGCACGCATTACAGAAAAAAAAGGGGGGGACATTTACGGGACGGATTACTTGCCGTAACTTCCGGTCCCTCCGGAACCACCTTGTTCGGATTTCCCTTTCAGGCAGGCGAACCGAATGCGGTGTCGGCTGTTATGAGGTCTCTCCCTGTGTGAACAAGACATCAGGAAGCAACAACTGCAGAAGCTCCCCTCCCGTACGGGATTCTTATGACAACAACAGCAGAACCGCTACAACTTGAAGAACTGATGCGCCTTGTCCGGGGCGTCCGGAGCTTGTCCGGATGTATCCGGGCCGCCCGGATTCTGGAGGAACGGGATCTCGACCTCGGGGCGGGAGATCGGAAGATTGATCTCCTCTCACAGCTTATCGACAAACTCCATCGCTTCGGAGGGGATCAGCTTGAGCCGACCGATCCCCTTTCCGCACAACACCGCACCCTCATCCGCAGCTATGCCTCGCTTCTCCTGCTCAGATCCAGCCAGCAGGGTGTCGGCGGCTACAGTCTGGCACAGGCGGAGCATGATGCGCGCAAGGCGGCCGACCTCGCCTCTGCAATAGAGGACATACCGATGGTGTCGCTCGCGCTGAGCCACCTCGGGAACTGCCTTCTGATCCTGCAGAAAGTCTCCGAAGCGGTTGATGTGATGGCCAGGAGCGTCGAGATCGAACGGACCTATGGAACCACCGAGAGTCTGGCCCGTTCGCTCTATAATCTGGCAAGAGGGGCGATCGCAGCGGGTGATTACAAGACATCGAGAGAGAGCGTCGAGGAAGCGCTGGAACTCTATCAAAGTGACCCGGCACTCCCCCCGTACGGCAGGGCATTTCTCCTGAGCGTTCGCCAGGACCTGCACGTCCATCACGAGGAATACGGCCAAGCCCTTGCCGACGGTCTTCAGAGTCTTCAGATTCTGAAGGAGATGAATATCCGTGACCGCCTTCCCTCGGCACATTACCATCTGGTCCGCCTTTATCTCCGCATCAACAACCCTTCAGAGGCGATGTACCATGCGATGGAGATTATCCCGGCCGAATGGCGGAAGTCCGCCCCGAACGCCGATCGCGGTTTTCACATCCTGGCAATGGGAGCTATAGAACTGGAACTGAACCACATCGACGTCGCCGAACGCTATTATCGCGGCGGCCTCTCTCTTGCCGAAGAGACGGGGCATCGTATCCTGGAGAGTCTCTGCCTCGACGGACTGGCCGCGATCGAGCAGCGGCGCGGGAAACCCGAAAAAGCCTACGAGATTCTCCTCAGAGCACTGGAGGGGGAGCGTCACCTGCTGAAGCGTGCCGTGATTCTCCGCAGGCTGACCTCGATCAGTCTGGAACGGAAGGAATTCGACGAGGCAAGAGCGTTCCTGGACCAGGCAATCAGTCTGATCTCCCACCTCCCCGGAGAACATCGTCTCAAGGAAGTGGCGATTGAGCTGGCGGATGTTCTGTGTGCCGAGGGGAAGGATGCCGAAGCGATTCCGGTTCTGCTGAGCATCGCCGAAGATTCGCAATACCGTCTGCGCACCCGGGTGGAAGCGTATCAGCGACTCTATGCAATCCACGAAAGACAGGGGGATGCCGACCGTGCCCTCCACTATCACCGACTCTATCATAAGACCACCGTCAGGCTGACCGAAGATCTGGCCGAACATCGACTGATCGACTTGCGGTTCAGACAGGAAGGACAGGATTATCAGGCGGAAGCCGAACGCCTGAGCGAAGCCCGGCAACAGTATGAAAAGGAACTGGAACGGTTGACGCTGGAGATATCCGAACAGGAAGGGAAAATCCGGAATGTCGAGGAGAAGCTTCGCAAGGCTCTGGGTCTGCTGGCCCGATCCGAGGTCACCGAAGGGAAAACCGTCCTGCAGGATGTCCTCCGCTCGTTGAAGGAAAACTCCTATCCTTCGCTCGATCTGCTGGAACAGTTGCGCGCAATCGACAAGGAGTTCTTTTCCCGGCTTGACATTCGCTACCCGAACCTCACTTCAAACCAGAAACGGTTGTGCGGACTGATTCGGCTGGGACTGAATGCACCGGAGATTGCCGCAATCTTCTACGTCACCCCGGAGACCGTCGCCACGCAACGGAAACGACTTCGTAAGAAACTGGGACTGCCGCGCGAAATCACGCTGGAACAGGGGCTGTCGGAACTTTGAACGGTTGGTCCGGATCCGGCAGGAATAAAGATCAGGGGCAAAGGTTTTTGCCCCCTACCGTCCCCCGGAAATCTTCAGACGGATATCGACACCGACCTTCAATGTGCTCCGGCTGATGTCGCGTGATCCTTCCTCATCCGGAATCGTCGCCTCGTAGCTGACGAATCCTGTGGCGTCGACCGTGCGGGAGACCGTGTAGGTGACGGCCGGACGGAAACGGATGATCGTCGAACCGTCGTTGTTCCCCTCCGGACGGAAATCGGTCAGATTGAAGCGCTTCGTGCTCTCGCGAATCATGCTGAAGTCGGTCGTGAACTCGATGTCGTTCTTCAGATTCAACCCGAGGAAGCTCAGGTTCAGTCCCCGCCGCTGATAGCTGAGCTGGAGTCGCATCTCATTCCGCAACGTTTTCGATATCTCCGACCGGGCCGCCGACACCAGCGCAAAATCGGAAGTGGTATTGTAGTTGAACGATGCGGTGGCCGTCCCCTTCCAGAAGTCCTGATTCCCTGTCACCGTAATGCCGATCAAGGGTTCGAAGCCCCGCTTGACCGTCTGCGTCTCCGGCACCCGGCCGTCCGTCGTCTCACGGAAATTCCGGTTGTACTCCCCGCGATACTCGTGCGTCAGCGAGGCCCGTGTCGTCCAGCTCTTCATGAAGGGGAGGTTCTGCAGTCCGTTCCACTGCAATCTCCAGTTGGCGCGGGGGAAGAAACTCCGCACGCTCTCCGGCAACCAGTTGAAGGCCTCCAGCTCCTCCTCGAATACCTCCGACAGGACCTCGGTGATCTCCTTGTTATAAGCGGTCAGCGCAAGGTTGTATTCTTCCTGTTCCTGGGGGGTCGCGCCGGGACCGGGATCGACCGGAGTCGGGATGGCGCTCTTTCTGGCGGCATACTCGTCGACCACTCCCTGAATGTCGTTGTCGAAGAAGATCGGCAGACTCAGATAGGTCCGCTTCAACTGTCCGGTGGTGAAGTAATCCCGGTAATCGGGGACGCCCACATCGTTGGCGATCACCGTATAGTTCTGGTTGAATCCCCAGCCCGTGTTCCAGTTCAGCGTCAGCGTCATGCCGGGGAAAAGCTGACGACTGGTATTCGCCGTCAGGTTGTTGTCCTGCGTATAGTTGTCGATCACGTTGATGCCGGGGGCGCGCAGTCCCCGCTCCACCTCGCTGCCGAACCAGGGGAAGGAGATCGTCCCGTGCGGATAGCGGATCAGACCAAGCTGGTAGGCCGCGCCGGGACCGAAGCTCGGGGTCTCCGAACGGAAGAGAAGCGAACGTCCCCACAGGTTGGAGATGCCGCCGCCGCCGAGCACGCCCGGATTCTTTGCGGAATTGTTCTGCGTGAAGTTGACGGTGAACTGATCCCAGTCGAGCAGGGGAGCCTTGATCAGCACCCGCAGAATCGAGTTGAGGACGCTCCGGTCTGCCGAACCGGTATCGGTCGTCCTTCCTCCTCCCCGTCTTCCCACCGACCGGTCGCCGAAAAGCACCTCGCCGAGAAGCTTGGCCATAATCGTCATGCCGAGCGTCGAACGGGCCTCGTACTGCGCCGATTTCGTGAAGCTCCCCTCGCCGATGGTCGGACCAAGCTGGTCGGTCCATGTGTAGTCCACCTTGTAGGTTGCCGTCGGACGGAAGAACTGATCGGCGTTCGGAATGAAGGGGATACGCGGACGGGTGTTGAAGTTGAAGGTCTGCTTCATCTGGTTGTCCAGACCGAAGTTGAACAGACGCCCCTCATCGAATAGAAGAAGTCCGGCCAGCTCCGATCCGTCCCGCTGTCTCCCGAGATCATCGGTCTCCAGGTGGGTCAGCGAACTCCGGACATCAAGATTATAGTTGATGGTCGGGTTGATGATTCCTCCCCGGATAATCGGCCAGTCGAAGTTGACCGCACGGGACGCACGGAAATCCCGGACGACCGGCGACGGGTCGGGAAGCTCTCGCAGTTTTTCGGTGGTCCGCTCACGGTGGAGCGTAAGACTGGTCCCGACGTTCGTCGGCAGGAAGTTGATCTGGAAGTTCTTCCAGAAGTCGAGCACCGGCACCGAATCGAGCAGACTGGTGAAGGGTTTCACATCGAAGTTCTCCGGAATCCTCGTCCCCCAGGCACCGCGGAAATCCCACTGCCAACGGAATTTCTGTTCGATCAGCGGCGAGCGCTCGCGGGTCTGATCGTACAGGAATCCGAAGTTGAAGTTGTTGACGATATCGGTCACGATCCAGTTCTCGCCCGGGAACTTCAGCCGGAAATCGCTGAAGGCCAGAGCGTCCTGCACCACCAGCGTCTCGGTGGAGCGGCGCAGACTGTCGGCACGCCGCTGGGCGACATCCTGCGGCAGACTCACGTCACCCAGAATCCGCTCGGTCGCCGCCTCCACGTCCACATCCGATTCGGCAATGTAGCGCGGGTTCTCTATCCGCTCGCTATGGCTGTAGGTCAGCGGAATCGACGATCCCCGTTCCATCGATTCGGGCAGGAACTTCTCCAGGTTCACATTCGAGTTCACCGCCCAGTTCGTCCGCTCCACGCGGTCGCCGAACCGCTCCTCAAGCCGGTGGAAGTTCGGATTGCGGCGCGATGCGTTGTAGTTGATCGAGGCGAAGTCGGCCAGCTTGGCCGAGGCCGAGACCGTTGCAGCCCAGTCGGCCCCACCCTGCGCGCCGACCGCCCGGAGTTCGTTCACCCACATCGTCGTGTTCAGCGCCCCCGGCCAGGCGTTGTTGACGACACCGAAGGCGATGAACTGTACACGGGTCAGCGAAGGGATACCCCGCACCACATAGGTATGCCCCGGCTTGCCGGGGACCGGGAACGTGTTGACTGTGGAGAGATCGGCCCCCTGCTTGATGGCGGCCAGATCATCGAAGTTGATCTCGTACGCATTCCAGTCTCGAAGCAACGGCACCCGGTATTCGTAGTAGTTCAGCGAATCGAACCCGAAGCGGACGAAGGCGATCACCTTCGAGGGTTGCCCCGGGATGATCCCGTCATCCATGTCGCCGGCGCCATGCAGATAGAATCGCATCTTCTCGTAGTTGAAGACATCGAACGTCCGCGGACGGACACGGATCGCCCCGCGCGACTCTCCCCGCTGCAGATCGCTGACGGTCAGCGCAAGGGACTGCTCGTTCTTGCGGAGTTCGCTGTAATCATCGATTTCCGGATTGACTCCCGGAGGGAGCGTATAGAAATCGGGGGCACCGCCGTTGTCCTCCAGATTGACGAAGGTGATGTCGAGCTTCGGATCAATCGTCGTATCTCCCACCTCCAGATCCATATTCCTCCAGTCACTCCCGACCAGATTCATCTCCGCGACGCGGACGTGGACCGGCGAAGGGCTCTTGACGCTCAGGCGGGCATACTGCACGTTGGCAAATGAGGGAGCGCCGACCGTCGTGTAGTTGGTCCGGAGCGGAATGCGGTATTGCCGCCATCCCCCGGTGCCGGAACCGACGATCTGCGGATTGGTGGTCGGGTCGGGATTCAGGTCGATCTCGTAACGGAAATAGGAGTTATCCAGATCGACGTTCCGGTTGCTGTTCAGATCTTCCTGATCCGGGAAGGGCCCCCGCTCCTGCCCCACGTTCCCCTGCAGACCGTTTACCCGTACGTAGTCCTCGGGGTTATCGCTCCTGTAGGCATCAAAGAAATAGTTGTCCCGCGCCGGATCCTCTTCCCCGATTCCGTAGACCGCCCGTTCCTGCTCGTCGTCCAGTCCGTCGATACCGATATCCTCTCCGTCGTTCAGCACGTCGTCCCGCTGCGGGTTCTGCGGCGTCACACCATCTTCGGTATCCAGACGGAGGTTCGGAATCACATCCTCGGAAATCTGTCCGAGATCGAGATAGAGTTTTGTGGTATTCGGATCGAACTGACGGGCATCGAGCGTGATCTCGATATAATCGATGTTCTCCTCGTTCAGGTTGGTCGTGAAGAAGGAGAGACTCCGCATGATTCCCCCCCACGCCTCGTCGAACGGCGGATTGTTTTCATACCCGGTGTTCGGGTTGTAGATACCCCGTCGGTTCGGATCGAAGAGGACATCGAGGACCGATGAGGTGGTGGCATCGTTCTGCACGTCCCGGTTCGGCCAGATCTCCCGCGTCGGCGTATTGGCCGGGGAACGGTTGTACCACCAGAAGAGTCCCTTGTTCTCCACGCGGGTCGTGTCATCCGGTCCGATCTCGTTGTCGACCGGCGGACTTGCATGATGCCAGAGCGTGTAGTTGATGCCGAGCTGAATCTGCCGCTTCGCCCCCGATTCGAAATCATCGATATAGGCGACGCTTTGCCCCTGATCGATGTCGATCAGCTCCTGCTGCGTCTTCGCCTCCGGCAACATCGCCGCCCACTCGCCGCTGAAGGTCAGTTGCGACTTCTCCTCGGTCTCGATAAAGGGAAGGAAGTTCACGAAGTCGGTCAGGAAGTCGGCCTCGTAACTGAAGAATCCGTCGAAGCCGATACCGGTGTTCAGCACCGGCTCATCCCCGGAATAGATCTGGATCTTGTCGGTCGGCAGCGACTGGCTGTAGCGCATCAGCGTCATGCCCAGTTTCGACTTGACCCGGCGTTTGGTGTAGAGATCATAGTCGGCCCGCATGCCGATGAGCGTCTTCACCGATGTGGTGAAAAGATCGTTCTGCTCGAACTCGATCTCCAGTTCTCCCGATCCGGCGTTTGCCCGGGGGGAGATCAGCGTCACCTGTCCGACAATCGGATCGACCCGGTAGTCGACCCCTTCGGTCAGCGCCTCGCCGTTCTTCAACACGCGAACGGAGTTCTGGGCGATGCCGAAGGCACCGAGCGAAATCCGGTTTCCTCCGGTGCCGGCAAGTTCGCCGCAGATCGCATACTTCCCGACGCGCTGATCCCGCGTCGCCTCGTCCCGGGTCTGATCGTAGATCGCGTTCAGCACAAAAGGCTCCGCCGCCGGTCCCAGCTCCTCCCGCAGCTTTTTGCGGAACGGCTCGGTGGAAGGGAAGATGACCTCGCCGGTCTCCGGATTGAAGAAGTCTGCTACGCGAATATCAAACACTCCGTCCGGCGTCGGCTGGTTCGACGTGTTCACCCGGTCAACCCCCAGCACCTCCACGATGCGGCGGCCGCCGTCCACCGGGAAGACCTCGCTGGTATCCGGCGGGACGCCGTAGGTGATCCGGATCACCGAGTTGTCCAGATCGACGTTCCGCACCCCCTGCATCTGGTAGATGTTCTTCATCTGGCGTGACCAGAGGGTGGTGAAGCTCGGTTGCATGTTGTTGACGTAGATCAGCTTCAGCACCGCCACGGTATTGCTGTCCGGACGTGTGTTCGACAGTTCTCCGTGTGCCCTGCCGTCAGCCGTTCTGTAAGCGACCGCATAGATCTTGTCCCGCTGGAGCGAGCGAATTGTGACGGTTCCAAGCTGTTCGTTGTAGGTAAAGCCTCGTCCCAGCTCCAGACGGATGAATGATCCCCGCTGCACGACGCCGCTTCCGGCGCTGGACCCGGGGTTGCGAAGCCCGTCATTGTAGCGGCTTCCTGCCTGGATCGATGCCAGATCGGCGTAGGCGACCGCGTCGAACTGGGAGGGGGCCGATCCGTCCTGCACCTGTTCGTAGACCTCGATGTCGGTGACCTTGAAGTTCGCCATCCGGGGTGTGGCCGACGGAGGCGTGTTGGCGTAGTACTCGTCGTAGAAGGTTTTGTAGATCGTATCGAGCCAGAAATGGTTCTGGGCGTATTCGTAGGGCTTGATGCAGATCGTGTTCTTCACCGATCCTCCCGACACGGTCACCACCCGACGCTCTCCCCGCTTCTGCGAGAGGATGTTCGTCAGCAGCAGCTTGCCGAACTTCATGCCGGTCTTGACGCCGAAGAGCGTCTGACTTCCGCCGATCAGCGTGCTGGGCGTCTCCAGAGCCACATTTCCCGCTTCGACGAACTGGATGATCGCGTCGTCGCTCTCGGTCCCCTGTCCGCCGAACTTGATGTTCAACTGGTTGTCGATGTCGAATGCGCGCTGCGTATCGAAATCGGTGCTCAGCTTCAGCTTGTTCCCCACCTTGCCGGTGACCGAGACCTGGATGTTCTGATCGAAGAAGGGGGCCGCCTGTGTGGAGCCGAGCGAACTGATCGAGGTGAGGTTGTTTTTATCGACCTGGAACCCGGCCTGCAGTCCGACGCTTCCGTTGACGTTGATGTCGACCGAGGGATCGCCGAAGAGGGTGCCGAAGCTTTTCGGCAAGGGAATCTTGATCGAAGGGGGGCCTCCCCCTTTCAGAAGGCTGTCCAGCATTGCCGAGGCGGAGATGGCGCTGTCCTCCTCCTCGGGAGCGTACATGCGGTAGCGTCGGGCCCGTTCCTCCCACATCCGCTGCCGCTCCTCTTCCTGCCGCCGCTGGAGATATTCCTCCAGCGAGAGCATCCGGGGCTGCCCGAACGGAACGCCGAGCAGTTCCTCGTAGAGTTCGACCTTTCCTGTGGTGGAATCGAAACGGATCAGATGCTGATAGGCATTATAGGGGAAGGGATCGCTCAACGGAGAGAGAGGAATCCGGGGATGCGTCGTCACCGGGACGACCGGTTCCTGCTTTGCAGTATCGGTCTGCCCGTACGTCGGGAGGATTGAGGCGGAAAGGAGCAGCAGGGCTGTGACTGCCGTTCTCCACACAATCCGGGTTTCTATGGATGATATTCTGTAGCTCAACGGTTCCGAAACATAGACATAGATGCAAGAGGCTCCCGGGACCATCATCTGTGCGGTCGGCATAACGATGAACGGAGCATGACGCGTCTTACCGACGCGACCCGGTAGTTTTGTAATACGGTAACTGTTAAGCTATAGGGTTCTTCCCCGAAATGTTCATGGTTCTGTCCCCCGGACCGTCGCCGGGAAGAGCAAGGATACGGTGTTTGTCCGCTCTGTGCAAGGGATTTATTCGTCCCCTCGGCAAACTTTTCCCCGGCCCTTTTTCCCTCTCTACTCCTCTTTTCCCAACTCCATTCCCACCACATTCTGCCGCAGGTGAACCGGCTCCGAGACAATCCCTTTCTTCTTCTCCTTTCTCTTCTTCGCCGCCAGATTCAGAATCTCCACCAGCACGCTGAAGGCCATGGCCGAATAAATGTATCCCTTCGGGATCTCCTTGTGGAAAGCTTCGGCCGAAAGGGAAACGCCGATCAGCAGGAGAAACGAGAGAGCAAGCATCTTGACTGTGGGGTGCTGCAGAACGAAAGCGCCGATTTTCCCACCGGTCCAGATCATCACCGCCAGGGCAACCAGTGTGGCGGTGATCATGATCCACAGGTGGTCGGTCATTCCGACGGCCGTGATGACCGAATCAAGCGAGAAGATAATGTCGAGCAGCACAATCTGAAAGATCACCGAGGCGAACGTGACCCTCTTCTTCCCGTCCTTCGATTCATCCTCCTCTCCCTCCAGCTTCTCGTGGATCTCCTTGACCGCTTTGTAGACGAGGAAGATTCCTCCGGCAAGCAGAATCAGGTCACGACCGGAGAACTCGTATCCGAATATCGGAAGGAACGGATCGGTAAGACCGATAAGCCACGAAATGCCGAAGAGCATCAGGATACGGGTGATGGCCGCAATGCTCAGTCCGACAAAACGGGCGCGATCCTGCTCCCCTTCGGGGAGCTTGGCTGCAAGGATCGAGATGAAGACGATGTTGTCGATCCCGAGAACGACTTCCATCACGGTCAGCGTCGCCAGTCCGGCCCAGACCGCAGGATCCGATAGCAGTTCAATCATAGAATATTTATATAGTTGACGGACAGTGACCGACGGTGGAACAAGGATTTCCGTCGGACCGGTCCTTTCAGATTATTCAGTACAGAAATAGAACAGATAGAACCGACAGTAGCGTTGACTCTTTTCGGTTGCGTGGCGCTTCCCCTTCCGGACCTCCTACAACACCCCGTTGATCCCTTCCAGAACGCTTGCGGCCCCGACAAAGTTCACTCCCGCGCGACGGGTGATCTTCTTCAGGTTCACCGCCGGCATCACAATGGTCTCGAACCCCAGCTTCACCCCCTCGGCCATCCTTCCCTCGACATGGGCCACCCCCCGTATCTCCCCTCCGAGTCCGACTTCCCCCATGATCACCGCCCCGGAATCGGTCGGCACGTCCCGGAAGCTGGAGACGATGGCGGCCGCAACCGCAAGGTCGACCGCCGGATCGTCCACGCGGACTCCACCGGCAATGTTGACGAAGACATCGTGTTCTCCCAGTCGCAGACCGAGCCGCTTCTCCAGCACGGCCAGCAGCATCTGCAACCGCTTGTAGTCGAACCCGGTCGCCGTCCGCTGCGGCACACCGTAGCTGGTCGGGGTCACCAGAGCCTGCGTCTCCACAAGAATCGGCCGGGTCCCCTCCATCGTCGCGGCCACCGCCGACCCGCTTGCACCGTAGTTCCTCTCCGAAAGGAACAGAGCACTCGGGTTGGCCACCTCCTCCAGCCCTTTCTCTCCCATCTCGAAGACGCCGATCTCGTTGGTCGATCCGTACCGGTTCTTCGCCGTCCGCAAAATACGATAGAGATGGGTCCGCTCCCCCTCGAACTGCAGGACGGTATCGACCATGTGTTCCAGAACTTTCGGTCCGGCGATCGCCCCCTCCTTGGTGACGTGTCCGACGACGAAGACGGCCACCCCTTCATCCTTCGCCAGGCGCATCAGCATGGCGGTACACTCGCGAACCTGGGAGACCGATCCGGGGGCCGATTCGATCCGGGGATGGTAGGTCGTCTGAATGGAGTCGACGATCACAATGTCCGGCTGTGTCCGGACAATCGCCTCCAGAATCAGCTCAAGATTCGTTTCGGCCATCAGAAGGAGCGAGGGGAGATCGACCCCGAGTCGTCCGGCCCTCAGCTTTACCTGCCGCAGCGATTCCTCGCCGGTAACGTAGAGGACTGTGGACCCTTCGAGACCGGAACACATCTGCGCCATCAGCGTCGATTTGCCCACGCCGGGATCCCCTCCGACCAGGATAATCGATCCCGGCATGATCCCCCCGCCGAGCACCCGGTCGAACTCCTGAATGCCGGTCGTAATCCGCGAGGCCTCCTCGACGGTTACCTCGGCAAGAGAGGTGACGCCGGCCGACGTCCCGCTCGACCGGGCACCACGGGCCTTTGCCGGAGGTTCGGAGAGAACAATCTCTTCCACATAGCTGTCCCACGCGTCACAGTTCGGACACTTCCCCAGCCATCGCGGGGATGTTGCGCCGCACTGATTGCAGACGTACTTTGTTCGTTGTTTGGCCATAATATTGATTGCACCGCGACGGGAGTACGGGTAAGGTTTGCCGGTTGACTTTGATGTTCGGGCACTTGTAC
>CAMLOB010000032.1 GCA_946481475.1 uncultured Chlorobiota bacterium
CGCTCTTTGCGTCCTTCGCGTGAGCATGGAAAAGAAGAGCGCGCAACATTCCCGCAACGATAAGTCTGATATCATCCCATGGCCGTACAACGGAAAAATAGTACACGGATTCAGATGGATGGAACGGATGTTCCCGGATTCGGGAAGGGTGAATGTCGATTGACGCGATACATCGTAACGAAACCGTCCCCTCCTGCTCTCTATCTTCGGAGTTCCTGAGTGAGACGCCGACGGATCGGACGGCACCGGGATTCTCCCGCTCTCCGTCTTTTCCATACGGCCATCACGGTTGTTCCGGTTTTCAACATTCCGGCTTTTGAATTTTTCATTTTGAATTCTCCATTGATCCCATGACTGTCGAACGTTTTGAATTCCAGACCGAGGCCCGTCAGATGCTTGATCTGATGATCCATTCGGTCTACTCCAACAAGGACATTTTTCTGCGCGAACTGATCTCGAACAGTTCGGACGCACTGGACAAACTTCGCGTCGAGTCGCTGACCAGCGAAGAAATCTCGATGCCGTCGGAGCCGAAGATCACGATCTCCGCCGACAAGACCGCCCGGACGTTGTCGGTGCGGGATAACGGGATCGGGATGAGTCGTGAGGAGATCATCGAGAACATCGGGACGATTGCAAAGTCCGGTACGCGGGAGTTCATGGCGAAGCTGGCCGAACGGCGGGCAAGCGGCGAGGGGATATCGGCCGAGCTGATCGGCCAGTTCGGCGTCGGCTTCTACTCCGCCTTCATGGTGGCCGATCGCGTGGAGCTGATCACCCGGCGGGCCGGTTCCGAAGTTGCCTGGCGCTGGGAATCGACCGGCGACGGAACCTATACGCTTGAAGAGGTCTCGAAACCCGAACCCGGCACGGTGGTGACGCTCCACCTGAAGGAGAACGACGATGAGGTGGCCGACTACACGAGCGAGTGGAAGATCAAAAGCATCGTCAAGCAATACTCCGACTTCGTCTCCTATCCGGTGACGATGCTGACCGAGCGGGAGAAGAAAGAAGAGGAGGGGGAAGGGGTGGTCGATGCCGAGGGGAAGGTGATCTCCGAGGAGACACTCAACTCGATGAAGGCGATCTGGCGACGCCGGGCCGACGATGTGGAAGAGAGCGAGTACAACGAGTTCTACCGGAACGCCTTCTACGATTCGACCGACCCGCTGGAGACGATCCACCTGAAGGCCGAGGGGACACAGGAGTACTACAGCCTTCTCTACATCCCGTCGAAAGCTCCGTTCGATCTCTACATGCCGGAATCGGTCCGGGGTGTGCAGCTCTATGTGAAGCGGGTCTTCATCATGGACGATGCGAAGGATCTGTTGCCGACCTGGCTTCGCTTCCTGCGGGGCGTGGTCGACTCGGAAGATCTGCCGCTGAACATCTCCCGCGAGATCCTTCAGCAGAACCGTTCCATCCGGGCCATCCGGAACCGGCTGACGAAGAAGACGCTGGAGGTGTTGAACGGTATGCTGAACGATGACCGGAAGAAGTATCTCCGCTTCTGGAGCGAGTTCGGTTCGGTTCTGAAGGAAGGATTGTTCCAGGACTACGAACATCAGAAGAGCATTCTGGATGTGACCCTGTTCGACTCGACGCACGGAGAGGGGAAGACGACGCTGAAGGAATACATCGGGCGGATGCCCGAGGGACGGAACGAGATCTGGTATCTGGCCGGGGAGGATCGTTCGGTGGTGGAGAATTCCCCGCACCTTGAGGCGTTCAGGGAGAAGGGCTACGAAGTGCTGCTCCTCTCCGACCGGATCGATCCGATCTGGACGAGCAACGAGCCGGAGTATGAAGGGAAGACCTTCCGGTCGGTTGCCGGGGGAGATATCGATCTGGACGGGGAAGAGGAGAAGAAGGAGCGGGAGGAGAATCGCAAGAAGAAGATGCAGGAGCACGGACCGATGCTCGCACGACTGCAGGAGATTCTGGATGAATATGTAAAGGAGGTCCGCTTCGGCGGACGCCTGACCTCGTCGCCGGCGATTGTGGTCAATGCCGAGGGAGAACTGAACCCGCAGCTTGAGAGGATCATGCGCTCGATGGGACAGGAGGTTCCGAAGATGAAGCGGATCCTGGAACTGAACCCGAACCATGCGGTTGTCGGGAGGATGGGAAAAGTCTTTGAAGGAGGAAAGGAGGATCCGTTGCTCGAACGCTACGCCCGCCTGCTCTACGGCGGAGCGTTGCTGGCCGAAGGGGAGATGCCGCCGGATCCGGCGGGATACGGCAGGCTGGTGGCGGAGTTGATGGCGGGGGAGGAGCAGGGGTAGCCGCAAGGAGAGTATCACGTGGTGCCCGGCTCCCGGACGTTGCCGGAGTTGAAGGACCGGACAAAGGGTCTGAAAGAAATGTGAACGGCGGCTCTGCAAACGAGCCGCCGTTCTCTTTTCCTCCTGTAGTCGAACCCGTAGCGATCGGAAGATCAATGGTCGCGGTAGCTGATCTCGATCCACCGTCCGTTCCCCGAATCATTGGCCGGCGTCGGATCCCAGATCAGTGTGATGTTGTCCCACTTCTCGAAATCCTTGTTGTTGTTGCCGGTCAGCTTCACGTTGTCCAGCGAGCGGAGCCGGAATCCCTGTCCTCCGGAGTAGAGAGAGGAGGTGTTCCCGGCACATTCCAGCACCAGAATCTGTCCGGCCTGAAGTCCGTCGCTCAGCGAGACGATTCTGCTGGTGCTGGGAGCGGCATCCGACGAGATGCGGATGTACGATCTGTCCCCCACGGTGATCGTGGTGTTCCCCGTAATCGCCTCGATGTCGTCCGGTCTGATCGCCAGTCCGCCGTTGATGTCCACGCTTACCTCGGCGGTGGTTCCCGAACCTGATGTCGGCAGGGCAAAGCCGACGTCGCCGTCGGTATCAACCAGGACGCGCTGCGCGTTATTTGTTTTGATGACGAAGCTGATGCTGTTTGTCGTCCCGATGAAGTCACCTGCACTCGCGGAGTTGCCGCTGAGCGACCAACCGCTTGACGATCCCCCTCCGGTCTGCCATATCGGCGTATTCCCCGGTCCCTGACTCACCAGAACCTGTCCTGTCGTTCCTGCACTGCCGTTGACCAGCAGCGGAGAGGAGACTCCGGCAAGGTTCAGACTTCCGGCGATCGATGAGGTTCCGGTGATCGACGCTCCGCCGGAGGATACCGTCAGACCGTTTCCAACGGTCAACGCGTTGTTGACGGTGACGTTCCCCGCGCTCGTGATGCGCATCCGTTGCGTGGAGTTTGTTGCCAGCACAAGATCGATCGGATCGGTTGTCCCCACGAAGTTGACGGCCGGGTTTGTTCCCCCGTTGCCGGTCAGATTCCAGCCCGACGAACTGAGCGTCTGCCAGGTCGGTGTGCCGGTTCCGTTGGAGACGAGCACCTGGCCGACGGTGCCGGCTCCGGTGAACGCATAGGCGCTTCCCGTTCCGAAGGCGATCCCACCGGCGGTCGGCGTTGCCGTCGAGTTTGTGCCGCCGTTGGCGATGGCCAGAACCGATGTCCAGCTCAGCGTCCGTCCGTTATTTCCGGTCAGGATCGAGACCGAAGGCGAAGCGGGGGGGAGGGTGCCCGGCAGGGTGTAGACACCCGAGCTGTGATTGATGGTTGCCGGAGCTTTGAACCCGGTGTAGAGAGCTCCCCCGTAGGTGAAGCTTCCGTTCTGTCCGTAGAATTGCAGCTCCCGAGGCGTTCCGTCCACGTTCCCGATCCAGAGGTTCACATTGCCGAAGTAGGCGATGCCGTTTTGTCCCGAGAGATTGGTCGTCACCGGACCGACGGTTGTGTTGTCGCCGTTGAACCCGAAGCTGTTTGCCCCCAGTTGCAGGTAGCGTCCCCCCGGAATGGCCGAGGCGGTTCCGTCAATCCGGTTCTGCCGGCCACCGCCGATTGCGGCAAACGTGGCCCCGCCGCTGATGAGGTTCGTATTCCCTCCGCCGATGGTCCCGTCCGAAGCGTTCACCGTATTCTGTCCTCCACCCCCTACCACGGCATTGCCGGCCAGTGCCGAGTTCCCGCTCCCCCCTCCTACGGTCGAGGCGGCGTTGTTCGCCTGATTCCCGTTTCCTCCTCCGATTGTCGACCACATTCCCTGTCCCTGCACGACGTTCTGAAAGCCGCCACCGATTGTGGCGTACTGGGAAGTTGCCGGTGAGGGGGGCGTGACGATCGGACGGTTCGGCGGAATCGTTGCCGGCGGGGCCGGCAGCAGACCGATCGAGTTCTCCTCGCCGCCGCCGATCGTCCCCATGTCGCCGAAGACGATGTTCTGGAATCCTCCGCCGATCGTGGATCGGCGCGTTCCGGCCACGTTGTCCTCTCCTCCCCCCACCATCGATTCGTATCCGTCGGCCGTGTTGAACCAGCCGCCGCCGACCGTTGCGTAGTTGGCGTCCAGCGGGTTCAGGTCCAGGTCCCCCGCCTGGTTGTCCAGTCCTCCGCCGATGGTCGTCCATCCGTCGGTTCCACGGTGTCCCTGACCGCCGCCGATAAAGGCGTGGCTGATCTGCGCCTGGTTGTTCTCTCCTCCGGCCACCGTCGCGTGATCGGCCTGTGCCAGATTGTTCTCTCCCCCCCCGACGGCGGCGTGGTTGCTCTGCGCCTGATTGTTCTGTCCTCCGGCGACCGTCGCGTGATTTGCCGAGGCAACGTTCGATTGTCCTCCGCCGACGGTCGATCGGTTGGCCTGCGCCTGGTTGTTCTGTCCTCCGGCGACCGTTGCGTAGACATCATCGGTTGTGGCGGCTCCTCCCAGTCCTCCGGCAACGTTCCCCTCGCCGCCGCCGACCGTACCGAAATCATCCCGAACGTCGTTGACGCTTCCGGACTGCCCTCCACCACCGATCGTGGCCCCCTCGATTGCGCTCCCCTGTGCGGGGAGATTCCCCTGGAAGCCGCCGATCAGGTTCGGACTGTTCGTCTGCGGATCGTAGAGCATCACCCGCCGGTCGCCGCTGGTTGTGCTCGTGTTCCCGCCGTTGACGTGGATCTCCAGTTCCACCGCATCGCTTGTTCCCACATAGTTCGTTCCCGGCGTCGTGCTGTTGTTGCCGGTTTCGCTCCAGGGGACCGGAGGGCTTCCGTTGGCCGCCTGTGTCCGCCGATCCTTTTCGTTCTCTTCGGTCGCCGGGTCGTTCCGCAATCCGATCCGCAGACTTTCTCCTTCGGGATCGTAGCTCAGGGCAATCCCCTCTCCTCCGGTGATGTTCAGCGGCAGTCCCCGTCCGGTCACTTTCCGGCCGTCGATCGTGATTGCCGAGACATATTCGGTCCCGAGTTTTTCGGCCGTCACCGATCCGTCCGGAATCGTCAGGGCATAGGGAGAGGCACTGAGAAGGGTTCGGGGGGACATCTCCGGATTCTCCCCGATCCGGACGCCGAGCCAGAGACTTCGGCTCATCTTCGATCCCTCGGGGAGAGGGAACGTCCCGGATCCGAGTTCGGCGCTGAAAAGCCCCCGCTCGATCGGTGTGTCGTAGGTTCCCTCCCAGATTACCTCGCTCCCTTCAGCGTCGCCGTAGAGCCGGAAGGTAACGGGGAATTCGCCCGATGGGGCGATCTCTCCGGATGGTGTGGAGAGGAATCCCTGATAGGTGATGATGCGGGGGATATCCTCTGAAATCCTCTGCTGTGCCGAGACCGTTACCGTTGCGATAAAGATGCTGCAGAGCAGAGCAATGGTTGCTGTTGCCGTATTGTGTTTCATGGTTGTCTTTGTTGATGGTGGATAGGTCGGGCATCGATTTGTGAGGCCCTTGATCCTCTTCTCCGTTGGCGTTTACATCGCCGCCGGCTTCTCTAGCTGAAAGTTCAGCGGAGAAGGAGTATCCGTTTCCTGTGGAGGCTCTCCGTTCCGGTCGATCCGGCCGGAGAGATTTCCAGAACGCAGATGTAGTAACCGGTTGCCTCTTCCTTGCCGGAAGCGTCGGTGCCGTTCCAAATCACCCGATGATCCCCTCCCCCTTCCTCCCGGTCGACCAGCGAAACGATGAGTCGACCCGACAGATCATAGAGGGAGAGCCGCACGTGACTTTCTCCGGCGAGAGTGTATTCTATCCGGGTTTCCAGACCGAACGGATCGGGGAAATTCCGCAGATCGACTCCGGAGCCGGCAACGGCTTCCTGAAGATTCGATGTCGATGCCGGAACCGGATGCCAGAATCCGTGGTGGAGCGGATCACCTCCCTCTTCCTGCAGGCCGACAAGGGCCTGCCCCACGGTTCCGCGCAGTATCCATTGTCCGTCGGTTGCCTCCGCACCCCCTCCGGTTCCGGTCACCGCACGGATCGGTCTCTCCGGATCGATCTCCTGTCCGCTTCCGCTCCGTGGAAGAATGAGGGCAGAGAGCAGCCCGAGAAGAACAGCATGTTTTCCCATGATGACACCTCTGATTGTTTGTTGATGGTTGAATACCTCAGCCCGGGCATACCCGTATCCGCCGAACCGTTTCGCCGTTCCGGATGCCGGAACGGCTGTGGTTGTCGCGATCGACTGTCGATGGTTCGGTCGAAGTTCGGGGGGGCGAGGAATACTCTGCGCAGAGATGCGTTACGCCCGTTTTGCACACGCACACATCAAACGGTATGAGGGTTTGATGGACGGTTACGATGGAAAAGTAGGATACCGGGAAGATCGGATAAAACCGGAATTGAGGATTCGTGGCACGTCCACCCGGAGCCGTAGATTGTCCAGCACCGTGGAAGAAGGCAAAATTCGGTGAATTCCATTCAATAATTCGGGAGATATGTCGGATGTCCAGGACCCCTTCAACGGATCTCTTCGATCTCATCAGGTCGCTGACCAAATCGGAAAAACGCTTCTTCAAACTCTACGCATCGCGACGGACCGGCGGGGAGAAGAACAACTATGTGCTGTTGTTCGAAGCGATCGACCGGCAACGGGTCTACGATGAGGAACTGTTGTTGCGACAGACCCCCCTCCTCAGATCAACGGATTTCAGAAGCATGAAATCCTATCTCTACGAACTGATCCTCAAGAGTCTCCGCGTCGGGTCGGGAAGTCCGGTGCCGAAAGTGGTCCACCTGATCGAACATGCACAGATCCTGATCGACAAGAAGCTCTATCGGCAGGCGACGCGCCTGCTTGAAAAGGGGAGGAAGCAGGCACGGGCCGGGGGATATCTCGTCTACGGTCTGGACATCCTTCTGAACCTGAGTTCGCTGAAGGTCAGGCTGGAGGAGACCAATTCCCCGGAGCGGCATCGGGAACTGCACGAGGAGACGATACGGGTGCTGGATCTGCTGCGGGAGAATGTCGGGTACTACGATCTCTTCATGCGGATCCACTATATGCAGTTGCAGGTCAGTCGGGTGCACAACGGCGAGGAGAGAGAACGACTTGGCGAGATACTGAACGATCCCCTGTTGCGTGAGGATGCCCGTCCGGGGACGTTTTTCGGTCGGATGCAATTCCACGAGGTGCGGATGCGGGGATGTCACATGCTGCAGGATGAAGTGGGGACGTATGAGCAGATCTGCAGGAAAGTGGAACTGTTCGACGAATATCCGGGTGAACGGGAGAAGCAGTGGTACGAGTACGTCTATGCCTGCGGTACGCTCCTGACGATGTGCCTGAAGCTGGAACGCTACGATGAGTTTAATGACCGGTTTGCCCGACTCAAGAGCTTCGATGCTCCGGACCATCCGTGCCGGGTCGATCTTCTGGTCAACCTGTACTATGCCGAACTGGCCGGGCTGATCAAGCAGGGAGACTTCACGAACGTGGCCGACAGGATGGAGGAGATCGAGCGTTTCCTGAAAGAATATCGCGAGCAGATCGAAGTTTCCACTCTTCTCTCCTTTCGCATCGGCTTTGCCGTTCTCCGGCTGATCGCCGGCCAGTTCCGCGAGGGACTTGCATTGACCGAGGCGATTATCGGTTTTCGCCATATCGAAAAGTATGGCCGATTCGAGGAGACGGCACGGTTGCTGAATCTCATCTGCTGGTTTGAACTGGAGGATGACCGCGGGCTTGACTCGGCAATCAGGAGTACGTACCGGTTTCTGAAACGGAAGGACTGGTTGCAGAGCCATCAGGTTGTCTTGCTCCGGTTCCTGCGGCAGTTACCGGAGATTGCCGACAGGAGAGAACTGCGGGAGCGCTTCATTCTCTTCCGGCGGGAGTTACAGGAGGTGGAGGCCGGAGGTGAGGAGGGGATGCTGAAAGGGATCTATCAATTCGATCTGCTTCTGTGGCTCCGGAGCAAGATAGAGAAACGTCCCTTTGTCGAACTGGTGTACGCGAAGGAAACCGAACCGATCGACGGGGAGAGCCGGGTTGGTGAAGATGTGGACGAGATGTCAGAAAGTGAAGAGCAGAGGGAGATTGCCTGAGAGAAGACCGTGAGCCCGTCCGAACCGTACTCGGAATCCCGTTCTCTGCAATCAGCGGGAGTGTCTCGGTATATCCCGCAGAGGAGAAGAGATATCCTTGTCAACTACTCATCACATCACTGTTCGGACGGGCTCTCGGCAAAGGGATGTCAACACATACTGCTGACATCGGATCAGCGGCCTGCGGTTATTCTATGCCCGGGCCGGAATTTGCGGCATCGTAGAGAAGACCCAGTATCTCCACCATGTCCACACCGGCCGGCGGTTCCACTTCCTGACCTGCGGCGTCGTACCAGTTCCCCTCAACAGTCGGATCGTCTCCCGGATTTTCGGGCGGCATGGCCATACCCACAAAATGATGGGTGCCGCAGGGACCGCTCAACGTCACGTCGTAGTGATCGATCGAGATCGGCGGCCATCCCCACTCCAGACTGACGTCAACCCAGCCGGTGATGTGCCATTCGCATCCGTCGGACGAGGTCACGTTATGGTCCAGATAGATTTTTCTCGCAAGCGCGTCCTGGGCCAGAAAGCCGATAAAAACGGCACAAACGAGTGTAAGCTTGAGAACTTTCATTCCTGCCTCCGTTTTTAATGATTGTGTAGAATATCCGACTCCGGCACAAAGAAAAAAGGGGGCCGGAGTTCACGGACGAGAATGTTCCCGCCCGTTGAGGTTCCCGTCACTCTGCAGAGTGGCGGGGCTTGCAAGCGCAAAAATTATACTACATAGTGGGGACCGATCATAGTCCGAAGCGGAATTCGGTCGGAAAGGATGAGAATTCGGTCGGGTCGGAGCGGAATTCGGTCGGGAGTGGAATGAAGGAGGAGCGATGGTTCCCACGAAGCGATCTCACTTTCCCACCCGCTCCGGGTTCTCGGTCACGAACTGCTTCCAGCTCTTTACCCGTGCGCGCGGGCGCATCAGTTTCGATGCGTGGCAGATGGCGACGCCGAGCGCGTCGGTGGCGTCCAGCGGGAATTCCTCCCGGTCGTTGAGTTTCAGGAGCATCCGGACCATGTAGGCCACCTGTTCCTTGCCGGCGTTGCCGTGTCCGACCACCGACTGTTTGACCTCGCGCGGAGAATACTCCGATGTCGGAATCTCCCGCAGTGCGGCGGCCAGGATCGAGACTCCCCGGGCATGCCCCAGCTTCAGCGTCGACTGGACGTTCTTCGAGTAGAAGGCCGACTCGATGGCGAACTCGTCCGGCATCGTCCGTTCGATCACTTCCATCAGTTCCACGTGGATCGTCCGCAGCCGCAGCGGCATCGACACCTTCGGGCCGGTCCGGATCACGCCGCAATCGACAAGCGTATATTTCTTCCCCTTGCAATCGATCACGCCGTAGCCGGTGATCAACGTTCCGGGGTCAACTCCTAAAATGCGCATGGTTGCCGTTCAGGTTTTGAGGGGATAATACGACGAGAATGTGAGGGGGGCAAGGGGACAAATGAATGTCGATTTTCGAATGGCGATTGTCGAATGAGGTAGCCGCAGACTTCAGTCTGCGAACGGGCGGAGCGTGATGGTATATCGTGCACATCTACCCTGCCCCTCCCTCTGGGCCTCAGTCCTGAAAGTCGAATGTTGATTGGAGAATGTTGAAGAGGT
This sequence comes from uncultured Chlorobiota bacterium, assembly GCA_946481475.1. The sequence goes on from CAMLOB010000032.1 coordinate 9,967, forward strand.
AGCCGCAGCCTTCATGGCTGCGAACTGAAAGTCGGATGTTGATTGGAGAATGTCGAAGAGGTAGCCGCAGCCTTCATGGCTGCGAACGGGCGGAGCGTGGTGGTAGATCATGCAAGTCTATCATGTACCATCTTCGGCTGCCCGGTCACCTTAACACTTCGGGTAGTGGAAACGAACCGCCGGCATTCCGTTGCCGTCCCGCCGCAGCCGTGAAGGCTGCGGCTACCGGAACCTTTTCTTCCCTTTCATCCCATCTCCCGGTCTCCTATCTTTTCGCGGCAACAAACGAACCTCTCACCAACCAGGTTAACCATCATGGCACGCAAACGGAGCGTGGAGATCCGCGAAGAGCTGGAAGAACTGGAACAGTTGCGGCGATACTACGCCGGGAAGCCTCAAGAGGGGCGCCTGCTGTTTCTGTGCTTTCTGAAGGAAGACCCGACGTGCTCGATCATCGAAGCATCACGCAAGGCGGGACTGAGCGAGCGTCGCGGAGAGCGGTTGTGGGGGACGTATCGGAAGAAGGGGCTGAAGGGGATGCTGGAGAGGAGGGAGTGGGGGGAGAGCGAAGAAGACGGGATGCAAACGGGAGCAACAACCGACGGCGAATCCGGAGCCCACTCGTTTTCGGAAGGGAGTTCCTTCTTCACGTTCATGTGCGAGGTGGCGAGGATTGCGGAGATGACGGATGTGAAGGAGTGGTTGTTTGGCCTGCGCAGGGCATTGCTCAGGTTCCTTCCCGACGTGGACCATATTATCCTGAACATACAGCATAGTCTGGAGTTGTCGAATTTGCCCCAAGGCTTTTCCGATACCATTTATCGACATCATGTCCTTCCGGATGGAACCTACGTTTCAACCTTCAAGAATCCCGACGGTGATGGTAGTCCGGTAGTAGAACCTCATCAACGGATTCTTCAGGAAGGAAAGAGTCAGGGAATTCCGTTTGATCGCTACCATCCGCCGGTCTGTCTGGACTTGTATCTGGACAGCGGAAAAAGAACGCTTCACCAACTGGATGACTACTTCACCTATCTCGGAACGGTGATTCTGTTGCGATCGATTGACCGTTCTCCTTTTCCTCCTTCTCTATCCGATACCGCGGAGAAACTTCGGCCCGTACTCTCCTACATTTTTTCCGGCTTCATCGCCCGTCGGCATCAGTCGAATGAGATAGAATACACCGTTCAAAAGGTTTTTGCCCGCATGAAGAGTGAACAGAGATTGACCATAAGAGAAACAAATGTTTTGCGACTTGAAGTCTACGGACACTCTTACCGTGAAATCGCCGACATCCTCAACATCTCTCTCAGTACCGTCAAGACCCACATCCGCTCGGCATACAAAAAGCTTGGTGTCGGCAGTATCAGTGAAGTCTTCGGGAAATTCTTTTCTCCCCGGTGGAATATCGGCCGGAACGGGGAGGAGGAGAAACCCGCGTAGGTTCGGTTTCTTACTCTGTCTTCCATAGCTTCCCACCTTCTGCAACATCCCTTCACTTTTTGCTTGCCTTCGGCAACGATTTGTCGTATGTTAACAAACGATAACATTCCGCTTGACTCAGGACGTAATCACGGACGACCGGAGGGCACAGTGGCGACAACTCACACCACATATAACTCTACCGACATCCTCCGGCATCCGGGATTACCCTCTTTGGGGTCGGTCTTCTTCATGATAGACTCTACCATTCGGCAACATGCTCCGAATTTTCATTCTCCTGTTGCGTCCTGCAACATTCGGTCGTATTTTGACTACTTCCCGCAAGGAAAGGGACGTTATCACGGACGACCGGAGCAAACTGTGGCGCGAACCCGAAGCATACGTATTCGCGAAAGCCTTGATGAGCTGGAGCAGCTGCGCCAGTATTATCAGGGGCGGCCACAGGCGCGCAGACTTCTCTTTTTAGCCTTCCTCAAGGAAAACCCGAAACAGACCATCGTCGAAGCGGCCCGCAAGGCCGGCATCTCCGATCGCCGCGGTCGCTACTGGTGGGATGCCTACCGGGATAACGGCTTGCAGGGGTTGCTGGAGCGGCGGGTGTGGAAGGTGGAGGAGAAGGTGGCGGAAAATAAAGAGGGATCCTATGCCTTGAATCCATCCGGTGCCGGTGCGGGTGAACAACCTTCGGATATCTCCTATATCCCTTTTTTGAATGCTCTCGCTTCGATTTCATCTATCACAGCGGTGGATGAGTGGATCAGGGCCTTTCGTGAAGCTTTGCTCGCCTTCTTGCCTGATGTGGATTACGCGGTGGTCACGGTTCGTTCCGGTGTGAATGTGGTTCGACCTGGTGAGGAAAACGTTTATCACGTATTCCATCAGAATGTCCTAACGGACGGTACAGTCGAGCGGAATGCCAAGTCATCAAAAGAATACAAGGATATGTTTCGCCAGTTGATTGAGGAGGGGCGTCAAAGAGGATTCCCTTTTAAGGATTATCATCCTCCCGTTGGCTTTGATTTCTATTTGGAGCCAGGCAAAAGAGGACGGACCGAGAATGAAGCAATTAACGTGTATATCGGGAGTATGCTATTGCTTCGCAAGGTTACCGAGGCTGAGATGTCACAAACGACAATCGATTTTGTAGAGCGACTGCGTCCATTTCTCGGGTATGTCATTTCAGACTTTGTTGCTCGAAACAGTCTGGATCGCCCCGGCGCCGAGCTGTTCCAGGATGCGGTTCGCAGGGTAGCAAATGACATCAAACTATCAAGTCGCGAGCACCAGGTGCTTTTTCTGGAGATGCAAGGTCATTCATATCAGGAGATTGCGGACATATTACATATCTCATTGAACACCGTACAATCTCATATCCGTTCAGTCTACAAGAAGACCGGCGTCAACAAGCTTCCAGAGTTGTTTGCCAAATACTTTACACCCAGAGATTTTTTTGAAGGGAGAAAAGAAGAACAAAATTAGGAGCTATTCGACTCTTTTATCGACTGTTTCGCTCCATACTGACTGTTTAAATGCTCGTAAACCGCTGTTTCCCATGATTGAAATCCTTGTTCACAACGCCGTACCTTTGTATCGTCGGAAAAGAGAAAGAACAAAACGCACTAAGTCTGTATAGTCCGTATTGATCAAAGCCTTGTAGTCCATATCAAAAGGCATTTCGTTCATTGAAAGGTCGGCCGCGAGAGAGGAAACCAGGCACCACCCGAAGAATTTCGGGGAGGAGCACGGGTGTGATACCGTCTATTTATTACAATATCGACTGTTTACAACCCGGATTTCCACATGTTTGACTGATTGAAGACCCCCTCCCGAAAGTGGTAGGTTTGTACCACAACATCACGGGACATCAATCATACTTTAACGTATCGCGGACATGAAAGCCATCTTCTCAACAGCACTTCTGGCATTGGTTCTCGGAGCTTCGTCGCTCTTCTCACAGACGACGGCTCCGGAAGAGGGAGCCATCGCAATCGGGTCGTTCCAGATGGATCTGGACATTCTCTCCGAACCGCAGCCGGATATGCAGTACAGTGTTAGCAATGATGCTGGTACTGTAGTTACAACTGTATGGATGACTTCAGGCGGCGATGTTCTGGTGACCACGACAGTTGACGAAGTCGGCGAGTGGAAAGAGAGCGACCCGCTCTACCACAACGCCACGATGGACTACACATACGACAAGCTCGGTGCAAACGCAGTCTGGATGGCAAGTGAGATGGGATACGATGTCGGTCCGGAGACGAAGGTGACGATGGTGAAGAGCGTTGAGAACACGGTGGATGCGGAGCGGAAGTATATGATTCACGAGAACGGGACCAACACCGAAGTTCAGCTTGTCCTTGACAACGGTACATATTGACTGATGACGAACGGCAAAAAGGCCGGGCACGTCCAGTAGGTCGTATGTAAAGAAACCGCGAAAAAGATTTTTGAAAATCAGGGCTTTCGTTCCC
>CAMLOB010000033.1 GCA_946481475.1 uncultured Chlorobiota bacterium
GTCGCGAAACGACCGTCATCTGCACGAAGGAAAACCTCGACTACGTCGGCTTTGTGGCGACTGCTCCCCACTCCATCAATCCGGACGGTCTGCAGGTGACCCCCTCCCCGCTGAAAACCGAACTGGTCGACAGCATCATGACCATCACCGACGGGGAATATGAGATGAAGATCTGTCATATCGGGAAGAGATCGGCTCACACAAGCGATTATCTTCTCTTCTATTTTCCATCGGAGCGGATGGTGATGCAGGGAGACCTGGCATGGATTCCGGCTGAAGGTCCGATTGGAAAAGCAAGTCCGAGACAGACGGGACTCTACAACGCGATCCGGGAGTTCGGTCTGGATGTGGAAACGGTTCTGCAGACCTGGCCGATTGCCGAGCAATACAAGGTGAAGGCGACGTTTCCTTTCAGTGATCTGGAGGAATCGATGGGGGGAGAATGATTCACACAAAGGCCGTTCCCGACTCTCGACTCATACGCTCCCTCACCCACGAACTCATAAACTCTCAAACATCCGACTCCCGATTCAATTTGCCGTGACGCAATGAAACCGTAGATTTTCGGCAGACACTTTCTTTTCAGAAACGAAGACAGGGAGGCAATCGGATGGACGAGTTCATGAAGCTGGCAATCGAGGAGGCACGAAACGGCGAGGCCGAGGGGGGAATCCCGATCGGATCGGTGATCATTCACGACGGGAATGTTCTGGGTCGGGGACACAACCGGCGCGTACAGCAGGGGAGCGTCGTCCTCCACGGCGAGATGGACGCGCTGGAGAACGCCGGACGCCAATCCGCCTCGGTCTATCGGGAATCGGTCCTCTACACCACCCTCTCCCCCTGTCCGATGTGTACCGGCGCAATTCTTCTCTACGGCATCCCCCACGTTATCATCGGCGAGAACCGGACCTTCATGGGGGATGAAGATCTCCTCCGCTCCCGCGGCGTGACGGTTGAAGTGCTGAACGACCCGGAGTGCATCGACATGATGACCGACTTCATCGAACGGAACCCCGAGTTGTGGAATGAGGATATCGGGGAGGAGTGAGGGATAGAAGGGTTGGAAGTACTACATCTCCTTTACAGGACAGTAACACGGCGAGCTTCCGGACAAGCTGAAATCTCGGCAAGAGCCTGAAGAATCTTCGGTGCGATGTTGCGCCGAATCATACAGACTCCGATTATGTGATTCAGCCCCAAAACAGCTCTTGCCTGGTTGAAAATCAACCAGGCTGTGGTTGATTTTCAACCACATATCCTTTTCTCTTGTTCCCGCCAGAATCCGGCTTCGACACTTATCCGGGTATGAAAGAAGCCGAAGGAGGACATCTCCTTCCGGAAAACCGATGACCGGTTTCTCAGGGAATCACCGGAACATTCCGTTCCGGTACGGAAGCGTCTGAAGAGACCGCGTGGGGGACAGCCCCCTCTCTGCATTGGACGGGATCCTGTTGTTCGTGATGAAAAGTATGGAGGAATTTGTACTTTGCATCCCAACAGACTGTTCAAGCACTGTTCCGGTGGCGATCATGATGACATCAACTCCCTCTGCACACAGAGCAAGGCGGCGACGCTTCCGCTATCGTTGCATTCCGATTCTTCTGCTCCTCGCCTCCTCATGTCCGGCCCAGGAAGATCTCCGCGACATCGTCCGCAGAACAAAACCGGCCGTGGTAACGATTGCCGTCTTCGACTCGACAGGGACCGTCTTCGGCGTCGGGAGCGGATTTTTCATCGACGGAGAGCACATCATTACCAGTCGACATGTTGTGGAGGGGGCTGCGCGGGCGGAGTACCGGACATCGAGCGGGAAGATCTATCCGGTCCGGGGCGTTGTCGGCGATAACGTGCTGGCCGACCTCGTGCAACTTCAGGTGGAACCGCCGAAGGAAGAAATGCGCCCTCTGACTCTTGCCGACAACGTTCCGGATGAAGGGGAACGGGTGATTGCAATCGGGAGTCCGCAGGGACTGGAACTGACGGTCTCCGAAGGAATCGTCTCCTCGATCCGTGAAGACCCGATGGCCGGATCGCTGCTGCAGATCACCGCTCCGATCTCGCAGGGATCGAGCGGCGGTCCGATCCTGAACGACCGGGGCGAAGTCGTCGGCGTCGCCTCGTGGGTGATGGCCGAAGGACAGAATCTGAACTTTGCGGTCAGCTCGGCAAAGATCGGCGAGCTTCCGAGGAGACCGACCGAATCGTTCGACGCATGGCGGGCGGCCGGTCACGATCTGGTATCGGCCCTTTCCGCCCTGCCGGTTCCGAACGAACTTGCGGGGGATCCGGCGGCGGCAACGTTCATAGTGGAGTACGCAATGGCCCGGGCAAACGATTACTTTATTCGCCGGGACTATGAGCGGGCGATACAGATGACCAACACCGCCATTACGCTCGATCCGAAAATCGAGGAGGCGTGGTTGATCAACGGTACTTCCGAAATCCGTCTGGGACACTTCGAACACGCCATCGCTCCGCTGCAACAGGCCCTGCGGCTGAACCCGAAGCGCATAGGTATTCACGTGCAACTCGGCGAGGCATTCCACTTTTCAGGAAATGCGAGAGAGGCGATTCGACATTACCGCGATGCCCTTGCAATCGACTCGACATACGGACGGGCCTGGCATGGACTGGGGCGTTCTCTGTACCATACCGATTCTGCAAACCGGACCGAAGCGTTCGATGCATTGCACCGGGCTGTCATGCATGACTCGACGATCGGTGAATCGTGGTATCTGATCGGACTGATTCAAAGAGACCGGAATGAGCAGAAGGGGGCGATTGAAGCCTTCCGCAGAGCACTGCAGATACAACCGGGAGTTCGTGAGGTGATCGATGAGCTGGCCGGTCTTTACGTGAAGGGAGGAGAATGGGAACAAGGGGGAAATCTCTGGCGGGATTATCTCAGCGACCATCCCGACGATGCTGAAGGACATTTGCGGCTGGCCATAGCGATGCTCCGTCTTCAACGCTATACCGAGGCGATTGCCTCATCGAGGGAATCGTTGCGGCTTCGTCCCGAACACGGCGTCACTCACTACACACTGGCAATGGCGTTGGCCGGAAACGGAGAGAAAGAAGAGGGATTCAGGGAACTCATCCAGGCAATCCGGTACGATCCGGATCTCGGTCCCGCACACCACGCCCTCGGTCTTGCCTATCTCAACTTCAGAAACGTTAAAGCGGCCGCACTCGACGAATACAAAATCCTGCTGACCCTCGACAAAGCTCTGGCCGACGACCTCTTCAACGCCATCTACCGGTAGTGCTTTGTGAAACCGGCTTCACCAGCAGGGAAAGGTTTTGCCTCTGCAGTTCCCATTTTCCTTTCCCTCAACGCGTCACTCCTGCACTCCCCTGCTCATACACTCACACACTGGTCCCGCAATCAGGGGCAAAGGTTTTTGCCCCCTACGAACCTCGTATCTCTATGAACTCTCCTCTCTACGAACTCTATGAACTCTCTAAACTCTACCCCAACTTGATACTCCCCCCCATCACCGTCTCCACATCGTCACTTCCGTTCTCCAGCAGGAGATAGCCTTTCCGGTTGATACCGGCCACTCTGCCGGGGAGGGGTTCGACGATGCGGCGTCCCCGCAGCCAGTCGCGACGGGCGTATTCCTCGATCTCACGGGGCATCAGATCTTCCGGCACGGTCCGCAACTGCTCGCGGAGCGCCACGACCATCCGTTCGAGGATGCGGAGCCGGTCGGCCTTTGCCGGGAGGTAATCGTCGAAGAACCGCAGAGGCAATCTGGCCGCCTCCGGGGGAACGTCGGTGATGCGGAAGACGTTCAGACCGACTCCGGCAATCACATACTGCTGGTCACCACGGGTTACCCCTTCGACCAGAATTCCTCCAAGCTTGCCGTTATCGATAATCAGATCGTTCGGCCACTTCAGCCGGATAAAGGGCGCATCTTCCGGAGAGGTTCCCTCAGCAATCAACAGGTCGTCGAGCGCCCGGGCCAGAATCAGCCCCATTCTGACCGGTAACAAGGGCAATGCTTCAGGGCGTTCGGGACGCAGCAGCAGAGAGAACATCACCGAGGAACCGGGCTGTGAGAACCATCGGTTGCCGTCCCGTCCTCTGCCGGATGTCTGGTGATCGGCCACAATCAACGTCCAGCCGGAAGCCCCGGCATCGGCCAGCGCACGGGCGATCGACTGGGTCGATTCGGTCTTGCTGTAGAAAAGAAGATCGGCAACACCCCACGCCTCGGCGAATTCCTCACGCACCGTGGTGTCGCGTCCTATCTGGGTTAATAAATCGGGCATATATGTTTTGAGCAATTGAGTTTGAGATTTGAGCAGTCAGCTTTGAGCTTTGCGTGATCAGCCTTGAGCCTTGAGCTGTCAGCTATGAGTTATCAGCCTTGAGCCCTGAGCTATCAGCCTTGAGCCTTGAGCTATCAGCCTTGAGCCCTGAGCTATCAGCCTTGAGCAGTCAGCGTATGGTTTGGGTCAACTTTCGGCTGCCGGAAGTTTACATGAGATTTCGTATTGAGCGGTCAGCCGCGATGGGGCGGCGGTTCCGGGTTTTCCCTTTGAAAACCTGCACCGCATCCATCAAGGGAGATGTCGGCAGTGATGGGAAGGTGACGGAATCAAGATACGGAATGGGGGAGAATGGCAAGGGGAGGGGGTAACCCGAAAAAATGTGGTTGTGAGAAGAGTTCTTGTCGGGTTCCATGTCCCGGTGATTTCACACGATTCAGGTCGCGAGAAAAAGATCGCTCATGCGAGAGCCTTATCAATGCGAAGGGAACTGCGGTAATCGGCAGCCGGAAATCACCCTCGGTTTTGCTCTGGTCGTCAGAACGGAACACCGGCTTCTACTTTTCCGAACTTTCAGAAATCGCCATCCCCGCTGACCGGCAGGAAAGACCTGCAGGGTTGATCAGACCGATCTTGCCGAATCGGGAAAATCGTCCTTCTCAAAGAGATTTTCTCCTTATCAGAAGGAGAAAAAATGCCATATTTGTCCTTATCAGAAGGAGAAATGTGACATGGGTAATGTTCTCACATCGGGCCTGAAACAGGTTCTGAACGAAAAGCTGGCCAACTCCCTGCAGGAACCGATCCCTTCGGGAATTCCCCGACAAGTGTTTGGCCGGATCGAATTTCCGGGCAAGGCAACGGCAGTCATCGGAATGAGACGAGCGGGAAAGACAACGTTTCTGCATCAGCTCAGACACGCACGCATAGCATCAGGACGCGATCGAACTTCCCTTCCATATATCAACTTCGAAGATGAACGTCTCGCCGACCTTACCGCCGGCGGCCTTACCTATCTGGTTGAGGAATACAGTCGCCGGTTTCCTGATGCGTACAGTCGAGGTCCCGTCACCTGGTGTTTCGATGAAGTCCAGGTCCTTTCCGGCTGGGAGGGCTTTGTTCGACGACTCCTTGACGATCCCAAAGAAAATGAAGTCATCGTTACGGGATCGTCAGCCGCTCTGCTCTCCCGGGAACTCGCTACTGCCTTGAGGGGAAGAGCGTGGGAAGTACTGATCTACCCTTTCAGCTTCAGAGAGACATTGCAATTCAAAGGGAAAGCCGTGCCCGAGGATCCGGCTTTCATCAGCGAACAGGAGAGAAGAAATCTGGAAGTGGAAGTTGCTGACTGGCTCAAGTCCGGAGGCTTCCCGGAAGCCCAGAATCTCGATACATCGTCACGACACCAACTACTGCAAGACTATGTGGACGTGGCGATGCTGCGGGATGTAATGGAACGGCACGACGTAAGGAATCTGACCGGCCTTCGCTGGCTGCTTCGTCACCTGCTCGGAAACCCGGCCGGTAGTTTCAGTGTGGAAAAATTCTACAGCGGATTGAAGTCGCAAGGAATCGCTATCTCCAAAGATACTGTCCACCAATTGCTCGGCTACCTTGAAGACTGTTTTCTGCTTCGAACAGTATGGATGGAATCCGATTCGGAACGACAACGGATGGTAAATCCTCGGAAGGCCTATCCGATCGACACAGGACTGATTCCCATCTTTGACCGGACGGGACGGGCAAACATCGGCCATGCACTTGAAACGGCAGTTCTCATCGAATTGGAACGTCGTCGATTCCAGGTCACCTGGGTTCGAACTCCAAATGGATATGAAGTGGACTTTCTTGCCCGCTCTGCTGGAGGGACGGATGAACTGATTCAGGTCTGCAGCGATGCCGCCGATCCGGAAACCGCTCACCGTGAGATCAGGGGTCTGATCGATGCCGCAACGCGACACCCGCAGGCAAACCGGCGCCTTCTGACTCTTACACGCGATGGAATTCCCGATAATCTTCCCGACAACGTTATAGCCCAACCGATCTATGAATGGTTACTTGCGATACCGTGACCGGACATCGGCAAGACATCCGGACAAGGCTTCTTTTATGCACAGGACAGTACGGATCATTTTACTGGGCTTTCTCATTTCCGGTCCGGTTATTCTCACAGTTCTCATGATATGGTATGTAATGGGGGGGCTGTCTATACTGGATATGGAAGTCAGTGTCCGTACCCGGAAAGAACTGACAGCCCCATCCGGCAACTACAAAGCCGTGCATTATACGGTAGACGCCGGCGCAACCACCGGCACCGATCATGTAGTTGCAGTACGGCGATTGTCGGAACAGGAGGATGCGGATGAGATTCAGGGAGTAGTGTATGTAGCCGAGCGAGGAATTCCGGACATGGAATGGCTGAGTGCAGACACTTTAGCGATTATTCCGAATTCAGACAGACCGGCAGTAATGAAAAGGTGTTCCGAAGACGGGAAGGTTCGGATCATATACATCGGCACAGATTCTACCATCATATCGGACAGACCGGTCCTGTAATGCCACACTGTCAGGTGTCTGTTGAGAGACGGTTCCTACAGAGTCCCCTCAGTTTTCTCTGCCTGCCACAACAGCATCGGAACACCGACAAAAAGAAAGGGATATGCCCGAGATCGGACACATCCCTTCAGAAATACAATCGCACGCCCGGCAGGATTCGAACCTGCGACCCACAGCTTAGAAGGCTGTTGCTCTATCCGGCTGAGCTACGGGCGCGTCGTGCGGCGGACCGTAAAGATACGAAGGAATCGGCGAGAGGCAACCGCCGTTCGAGGCGCGACGGTTTTCGATTGGTAAATGATAACGCTCTCTGCCGATCGGGTCCGTTGCGCTCCGTTGCGCGGATTCCGTACCTTTATGGTCGCGCGCGCCCTTACCAGAACGATCATCATGAGTCTCATATCCGTTCCCGGAATCCGTACCGAGGCTTTCTCCTCGTCTGCCGAGACCGACCGCGCTGCACAGGAAGCCTTTGCAGTCAGTCGGAGGGTCGGTTATGTCCCTCGCCCTCTGTACCACGAGCAGTTGCATCGTCACCTCCTCTCGGACGGTTCCCCTCTGGTAATCCATGCTCCGTCCGGCGCAGGCAAAAGCGCACTCCTTGCCAACTGGGTGGCGGAGTTCCGGAGCGCCCATCCCACACCGTTCATCATCGAACATTACATCGGAAGCGGCGGCGGACGGGATCACATCGGACTGATGCGGCGCGTGGCTGCCGAGATCAAGGAGGGATTCGGCGTCGCGGAAGAACTGCCGGAAACCCCCGAACTGCTGACCCGCAATTTCTCCGGCTGGCTCTGGTATGCCCACCGGAAATCACAGGACTCCGCCGAACCGACCCTCCTGCTGATTCTGGACGCGCTCAATCAGTTGCCCGAAGAGGGACGTGACCTCTCCTGGCTTCCGGAACGGATGCCGCCGGGTGTGCGGCTGGTTGTCAGCACGACCGATGACGACATGCGGGACGAGTTGATGAGCCGGGACTGGCACGTGATGACGGTGGAACCGCTGACTCCGGGAGAACGACGCAAAGTCGTCGGACAGTTTATCCGCGAGCGCCATCTGACAACCGAGCGGAACGTGATCGGAAAACTTGCCGAGGATCAGACAAGCGGCAACCCTCTGCTCCTCAGGATCAGGCTGGAGGAGGTCGGCAGATGGTCGCAGGGGGGGACGGCCGACCGGGATATCACCGACTTCCTGAACGCCGAATCGCTCGACGAGATGTACGCCCACATGCTTGCCCGGGCCGAGGCCGATCACGGCGAGGAAGGTATCCGTGAACTTTTCTCCTTCCTCGCCCTGGCACAGAACGAACTGCAGATCGCCGAGCTCCATGCGCTGTGTCGCCAGACGGAGGGACTGGCCGGACTGATCGACCGGATGAGTTTCCACTTCACCAACTATAACGGCAGCCTGCGCTTCCACCACGTCTCGCTTCGCAACGCCAGCATCGACCGCTATCTCCGCTCGCCGGAACGGATGACGGCAACGCGGGAACAACTGGCACGTTTCTTCACCTCCCTTCCTCCTTCACGCCGCACATCGTCGGAAGCCGCCCACCACCTGCACGAACTGGCCCACTGGGAAGACCTGGCAACATTCCTGACCGAACTCCCGGTCCAGCGCGTTCTCTGGAACGACGAAAGCCGCTATGATTACATGATCCACTGGCGGGCAGCCGAGCAGCATCTGGACATTGCCGGAATCTGCGTCCGGCAGACCGGAGCTTCAACGACCGGAATCAGAACAGAGGAAGAATCGGCACGGACGCTGATGAGAGCCGGTTCGATTCTGCAGATTACCGGACACACTCCCGAGGCTCTGCAGTTTTTCACCGATGCACTCTCCCATGCCGGAGGGACCGACAACCCGGAATTGATCGCCGAGGCATACAAACATTGCGGCACGGTCAACTGGCGGCTGGGGGATGCGGAGAAGGCCAGAGAGTATTTCATTGAGGGAATGGCCGCCGCGCAGAAAGCGGAGAACCGACTCCTCTGGGCCACCATCATGGGGAATCTCGGGAATCTGGAACTGACGCGGGGAAATTTTCGGGAGGCGATGCGCCTGCAGCAGATCAATCTGAAGGAAGCACGGAAGAAGAACGATCCGCAGGAGATCATCCGCATCTACGGCAACCTGGGAAGCACCTGTCTGATGATGGAGGAATATGCGGAAGCGGAAAAGCATTTCAAGGCGATGCTGGAACTGCTTCAACGCGAGAACGATGCGCGGCGCATGGCAATTGCTCTCGGCTCGATGGGCATCCTGCACTACCGTCAGGGGAACTACGAGGCGGCGCTGGAGAAGTACCGGGAACAGGAAAAGATCGCCGACCATCTCGGCGACAAGGAGCAACGTGCGCTGGTCATCGGAAACAGAGGGAATATCCATTTCGACAAGAAAGAATACGATGAGGCACTGGGCCACTATCGCCAGATGGAAGAGATGGGAGAAGCGCTCCGCAATCCCCGGATCATTGCCATGGCATGCAACGGAATCGGACAGACATGGCTGGAGAAGGGATTCCCCGACAAGGCCGTCCCCTACTTCTGCCGGGCAAAAGAACAGCACAGGAAGCTGGGCAACGTTCGCGGAGACCTGAAGATCTCCATAGGGCTCGGCGCCATCGAGTTCAAACGGAAGAACTACGCCCGTGCGCTCGACTTTTTTGAAGAGAGCCGCCGACTCGCCCGACAGATCGATGCCCGGTCTCAACTGACCGAAGCGATGGAAGGGGAGGGACAAACGCTTCTGCGGCTCGGTCAGCTTGAAGAGGCGGAAGCACGGTTCAGGGAAGAACTGGAGACAGGGCGGGAGATGAACGGCATCGTCGATCAACTGCGCGGACTTTCCGGGCTCGGGTCGATCAGACGGAAGCAGGGGAATCCGGCTGAAGCGCTCAGGTTGTTCGACGAAGGGATCGGTCTTGCAGAAGATGCGGGACTGGAAGCCGAGTGCGAGGGGCTGCTCCGCAACGCTTTCCTCACCTCCATCGAAAACATCTTCCACAGGAATGATCATGATCCGGAAACCGCTGAGTGGAGCACCCGGCTTGATCGCCTCCGCAACTTCTGTGTGGAGCAGGATTCCGTATCGGCCGGCACCCGGGCAACGGCAATGCTGTTCGACCTCTGGCGTCGGGAGACCCCGCCCTCACTACAGCAGATCGGCACGCTCCTCTCATCAATCGATGACGAAGAAGAGCGTGCCGATACCGCTCGCACACTTCTGCTGCTGGCAACCTCCTGCAACTCCCCCCTCATTTCCGGGATACGGGATATGACGGGGCAAATTCTTCAGTCTTCGGAACAGGCAACGCCTCACTCCGACTGATCATTTCCCTCTCCCCTTTTGCCGGAACGGTTGCAAGCCGGACCGCCCCACACTCCCTACCGCTTGCCGGATGCACCTGAGGAACAACGCTTTAGCGGTCAAGCTCCCAGTGGTCTCCCGCGTACCGCAATCTGAGTGTCCTTCCGTTCTGTTCTTCATCCGTCAGATAGACAAAGAAGGGGGCGTAGGGACTGTACTCGTAGACATGTTCGGACGGACTCGCCCAGGCCTCGTCGATCCGCATCTCCTCGAGATCGAGGAAGCCGTTCTCGCCAAGACAGTCGAACAAGAGCGGAGTCTCCCCCCGCGGCTCGATGTTCAACGTCACAATATCTCCCTGCTTGAAGCCGACCGAATCGACCAGGACGGTGGTGACGTTCCCCGGTACGTCCGTCGTTACGTTGACCTGTCCGTTGTCGATCATGACGAAATCCTCGGTCGAGCTGAGTTCATTGACGAACCAGCCTGCGCCGAAACCGACGGCAAATCCCACCAGCACATATCCCCATACATTACCTGACATAAGCTTCTCCTTGTTGATCGGGGGGGAAGTTGAATGTGTTGCTGCGTGTCAGCCCCGTACGGGTCTGCAGATCAATCCGTCCCCTGCGTGAGGGGAGTATCCGGCACGCCCCCACCGCTTGCATATCTCGGAGGGATCCGTCCCCTGCGTGAGGGGAGTATCCGACATCCGAACATTCTGCCCGTGGAGGAATTGCTCCGATATGCGGAGTTCCCTTCTCCATTACCCTCTTTCGGCAGGTATTGCCTTTTCGCTTTTTGCGGAAGCGGAGAACGGCATGGGCCGAGTTTCGTTGTTTCGCCGTCCGGCGGCGTTGCCGGACTCCGCATGCTCGGAAAGAGTAACGGACGAGGGCCGACGTTCTCCGTTTCGCTCACCGACTCCGGTCGGGAAGAGTCAGGAAATACGATCGATTTCCCACTCCTCTCCGGCTCCGTACCTGAAGGTGACCAGAACCGAATCCGTCGTGGTATCCGGTACGAAGGTGAACTCGTTCGAGGAGGTCGGCGGAGGCGTGCCGTTCGTGTTGTTGTAATCGCGAAGCGGTTCGGTTCCACCGGTTCCGTCAACCAGCGCACCCTCGACCGTCACCCCCTGAAGATCAATGAAACCGCACTCTCCCTGGCTCAGGAAATCGAGAGAACGATCTTCCCGCGGCTGGACGTTGAGCGTCAGTTGATGATCCGGCTTCCACCCGGTTGCCGCCAGCACAATCGTCTCAACCTCTTTCGGTATGTCGATATGGACCTGTCCGTTATCGATCATCACCATGTCCTCCGGTGTCGAGAACAATCCGTCGATATCCCCGGCCTTGAAAACACCGACGTTAGCGGGATCCGTAAGAGCAAATCCCCATACGTTACCAGACATAAGGCTCCCTCCATAATTAGTGTGTCGGGGGGGCGGCGGAATATTCCCTCAAGCTATCAGTTCTCCGCCACGTGATTCAAACCCGGTTCCGGCTATTTGCGGAACTCCCTGAATTCAGGGAGTGTCCGGTTCATTGCGGCACCACACTTTGCCGGAACTGTGACCGACCGACAGCAGGAAAACGGATCGAACAGAAGAGAAGATAGGATCAAAATGGATCAAGTAGTATGTTCACATCAAAAGAAGTGCGTCCGCAAAGGCGGGCCGTGTAACCATAGATCGCATGGATAATGCAAGCCGATCCGGTGATACCACATCCTTCGGATAAAGCAGGGGAGAACGAGTCGACCGGTGCCCGCAGGTATCGCAGGGCGTTGACCGAGACTCTCGATCTTCTCACAAAGCTTCCCTCGCCTGATGAGACCGGTGAGCGGGCCGGGGCGCTTTGTCGTCTCGGAGACCTCTACTCGGAACTGGGAGATTACCCGGAAGCTCTCGACTACTATCTGCAGGCCCTCTCCGAGTATGAGGAGAGCGGCAACTACGGGACAAGCGGCGTCGCCCTCCACTCGATCGGGGTCGTCTACGGCCAGATCGGCGATTACGACGCGGCGCTCGATTACCTTTCACGAAGCCGTATCCTCTTTCGCGAAACCGGAGACCGATTGATGGAAACCAATGTGATCCGCAATATCGGGGCGATCCATCTGGAACGGGGTGATCTGGACGAGGCACTGGAGCACGAACTGCGCACACTGACGATCTACGATATGATCGGCGATCGGGTGAACGCTGCGGCTGCGATGATTACCCTGGGTGATATTCACGAGAAGAAGAACGATACCGAGCTGGCCCTCTCCTTCTATGTACGGGCTGCCGAGAGTCTGCACGAGACTGAAGAATACCGGCTCTTCACCGACGCACTCCTGCGGGTCGGGCGCGTCTACCGCGAAACCGGCAATGCCGAGGCGGCCCGCTTCGCCCTGGAACAAGGGATGGCAATGGTCAGGGAGATCGCCGACCGGCAGCTTGAATATCAGTTCCATCTGGAACTCTCCCTCACGTTCGAACACCTCGGCAACCACCGCGAAGCCCTCCGTCACGCACGACGCTACGGGGCGATCCGCGAGGAATTTATCAACGAGGAACGGAACCGTACGGTTGCCGAACTGCAGATGCGATTCGATCTGGAACGAAGTCTGAAGGAAGAGGAACTGCGCAGACAGCACGATGTGACCCGGGCGGTGCTGGAGACGCAGGAAGGGGAGCGAAGACGCATCGCAGGAGACCTGCACGACGGTGTGGGACAGACGCTGGCGGCCACACGACTGAACCTGCTGCGGATCGGCGAAGAGTTGGGGGGGAAAGAATGCCAGGCATGGGAACGGTCGCTGCAACTGCTGGAGAAGGCATCCGGAGATGTGAGGACGATCTCCCACACCCTCGGCTCCAGTACGCTCCGTGAACTCGGACTGGAGGCGGCACTGCGGGAGATGATCGGCGATATGAACGGGGGAGGAGAACTTGCGGTGACCCTGCAGACCGACAATCTGGAAGAGGACCTGCCGGAGTATATCTCGCTTGGACTTTTCCGTGTCGCCCAGGAACTGATCTCCAACATTATCCGCCACGCCAAAGCCACGGAGGCGACACTGCAACTGATGCGCCGCGAAGAGATGATCGTTCTGATGGCCGAGGACAACGGCGTCGGTTTCGATCTGAAGAGCAGACGGGAGGGAATGGGAAGACGGAATATCGAAACGCGCATCAGAGCGATGAACGGTACGGTTCTGTTCGATTCCCGTCCCGGCTACGGCACCACCGTCACCGTAGAGGTCGGCCTGAAGGCCGGGACAGACGAGGGGACCGCTCCGGGTGGGGCACTTCCCCGTATTTCGCCAAATCCCTGAAAGGAGTGATGGAAAAGATTCGCACAGAAAACGCATCTTGTTCCCCAACAACAAATCGAACGAAAAGCCATGCTGAATATATTGATTGCCGACGACCATGAACTGTTCATTGAAGGGCTGACCGCGCTGCTGGCCGACGCCCCCGACATATCATTTGCCGGGTTTGCCCGCAATGGTCAGGAAGCGGTCGAACTGGCCGAGAATCATCCGGAGGCACATCTCTTCATCATGGACCTTTCGATGCCGGAGATGGATGGAATCGAGGCGATGAAGGAGTTGCGGCGGCGGAAGTGTACGATCCCGATCCTGGCCCTGACCCAGAACTCCGACGGGGGCTCGGTGGCAAAAGCGATGAAGGCCGGCGCTTCCGGCTATAT
>CAMLOB010000034.1 GCA_946481475.1 uncultured Chlorobiota bacterium
CGAAATCTCCAACTCATTGCTCACAGCTCACGGCTCATTGCTGATAGCTCACGGCCCATTTTTCAGCTTCAGGAACCAGTGTGGGTTCGAAATCTCCAACTCATTGCTCACAGCTCACGGCTCATTGCTGATAGCTCACGGCTCATTGCTCCCCCCCCTACATCAACTGAAAATTTGTCGATCGCATCAGATAGCGCAACATCCTTGTGATTCTTGTCCTTCTGGTTTCATCGTTCAGGTCCGGCCATTCGTAGGCCCGGTCCTCCACAAGTTCGGTCAGCAGATCGGCGATCAGGCGTTCCGACGGGGGGAAGGCCAGCAGGTGCTCGGCGGCATCCCGCACAAAATCTTCCGGTTCTTCAAGCGAGGGAAACTGCTGTGCAAACGAGAGGACGTCGACCTTCCAGAATCCGTCCCGGTTGATCGGACCGTTGAGAACCAGATTCAGTCGATCGATGATCCGCACATCCGCACCGAGCAGAAGTTCATCGCTGAAGAAATGGCGTTTCGGGAGAGTGGTGGAGCTGATCCAGGAACGATAGAACTGCCAGCCCTGCACGCCGGGGGGATGGAAGAGATCCTGTCCGAGTTCCGAGGCGCGCTCCTGCGCATACTGTCCGGCGAACTCACCCGGATCTCCTGAAAGGTTCCCCACAAGCGTTCCCCGCAGCAGACTGACGAAGAGATCGACCGGGCTTTTGATCATCGCCCCCCGAACCGCCGGATCGTAAAAGTGTCGGCTCATCAGAAGTCGCTTCAGAACCGGAACGATCTCCCATCCCGACTCCCGGAACTCGGCCGCAAGCGGGGCAATGATGTTCTCCTCAACAATCTCCGGTATCGGCCGCACCGGCGTCAGCGTCGTATCGGTGTATACGAAGAACCGATAGAGCTTGCGGATCACATAGCGGGCCGTCTCTTCCTTCGCAAAGATAATCTCCAGCAACCGGGCAAGCTCCGGCCCCCCTTCGGTCTTCCCCTCAATCGTTTCGCCGTACACCGTTTTATTCGACGGATCGTGTCCGGTCAGCAGATTGCTTGCCACATCCCCCTGCATTCCGAGACCGACCCAGTCCCAACCGGTCAACGCCTTTGCCGCCTCCACTACATCATCCTGCGTGTAGTTCGGATTCCCGTCATTGTCGGCAATACCGATAGTGAAAAGTTCCTGCAGCTCCCGCGCATAGTTTTCGTTCCGGTAATTCGCCTTGTTGTTTCTTCCGTCCAGGAAGAGAAGCATGGCCTTGTCTTTGGTCACCTCGGCCACAAGCGTCCTGAAGTTGCCGAGAGAATGGCGACGGAAGAGCTGATTCTGGAGATACATGTAGCGGGAATCCTGCACGACGGCGGCGTTGACGGCAAAGTGGTTGTGCCAGAAGAGGGTCATCCGTTCCCGTGCCGAGAGTCCGCCGTTGGTCATCAGAAGGATCCACCAGCGACGCAACTCATCGAAGAACGTATCGATGATGTCGGTTCGTCCGGAATCCCAGTAAAGGGCCGAAGCGTTCAGACACTCGGAGACGAAGCGGGAAGGGCCGGGAAGAGGAGCCGAATCATCGAGCAACGCATCAATCAGATCTTCCATCCCCCTCCCTTCAGTTCCGGCAACATCCTCCTGCGAAGGGGCCACCAACATCCGGCGCAGAAGATGATAGCGTTCGGAACGCCCCCACGTCCCATCATAGGGTTGAAGACTGGGCAATTCGGAAAAATCGGGAGAAGAAGAATCGGACTGCACGCTCCGATCGCGGAGCCCCCTGCCGCCGTAAGTTGAGGTCAGAAAATCTCTTCGGTCCATAGATAGCAATCCGAGACTCGATGGAACAATCCGGAAAACTCCAGCTTTGGGGATTCTGAACGAATGAATATACAACGTCCCACACGATGCAGGCGGATCGGCTATACGGTTTGCTCCGGCAACGGCCTCTTTCCTCTGCCGGAAACGATTCTCAGGAAACGTTTGATCCTCGGAAACTCGAACCGAAGGAGGACGGTTTCGCGGGAGACGAGGATCGTCAGATAAGCGCCGAGCGCGCCGACGATGATGTCTCCCAGCCACATGCCGAGAGCCGGACTGAGAATGTCACGATCGGCCAGTTTCTCACCGACGACCAGGCAGGCCCAGTAAATGACGAAGAAGCCGAGAGCGATCACGGCCGAGACGCCGAAGTTGCCGCGACGGACAACGATGCCGAGAGGAGCACCGACGAAGACGAAGATCAGACAGGCGGCCGGGATGGAATACTTCTTGTGGATTTCAACGAGATACTTGTTGCTCTCCTTGCGCGCCCGTTCTATCGAGCCGCTGATCCGCTGCATCTCACCGCGAATCCCGGCCAGACGTCCCAGAGCCGCCTGTGCGGCCTGGGTTCGCGTCATTCCCGTCGATGCCTGATCGACGTTGCCGGAATCGACCGGAGTCGACTCTCCGGCAATCCCCTGTTCGGCCATCACCTCCTCCAGCTCCTGCTCGGCCCGTTCCCGCTGGGCATCGGAGGTATCGACGATCGCCTGCATCTGCTCGATATTCATCGTCCTGTCGGTCCGGCCGAACGTCGTCGGGTCGGTCTGCTCGAACTTCTGTCCGCTGGTGTTGATTGTAATCCGGTACTCGCGGAAGGCAAAGCGCCGGAACTCCCCCGGATTGTTCCGGTTCAATCGTTGCGCCTCACCCTCATGAAGCGTCATCAGGATTTTCGTCAGATCGCGGTTGTAGGCGATCTCCGCACGCCGGGCGTTCAGCAGACTCAGGTTCGGTCCCTGGCGCTGATAGATCGTCACATCGCTCAGCACATCCCGCTCACGATCGACTTCTCTTGCCAGGATACTGTACCCTTCCAGCGAGCTGAACTGTCCCGGCTCGATAATAGCCGTCGGACGAAGCTGCTTGATATCGGTCAGCATCACATAGGCTTTGTGATTGGTCTCGGGAAGAATCCGGTCATTGAAATATTGAAGGAGAACGAAGAGAAGAGTTCCTCCGAGAATTGCCGGGAACATTGCCCGGAAGGCGCTCCCCCCCGCACTTTTGATAATCGTCAGCTCGTTCTGTCCGCTCAGTTTGCCGTATGCCATCAGGGTGGCGAAGAGGACACCCATCGGCACGGCAAGGACAAGCATCCAGGCAAGGTTATAGGTATAGAGTTCGGCAATGACCCCGTAGGAGAGATCCTTTCCCACAAGTTCGTCCAGCGTTTTGAAGACAAACTGAAGAAAGAAGATGAAGACGACCACGGCGGTTCCGAAGAAGAACGGACCGATGTGCATCCGCAGTATGTGCCAGGTCAGACGCATAGTGTGCTTGTGTGATGGACCGATTCGGGGGAAGATAGGGAACTCTTGTTTCTGTTATGGAAACATTCGGGGGATCGGGCGTTTTGGAGACGGCATATATAACGGGGTGAAGAACCGAGGGCGAATGGTTATTCGCCCCTACACGATGTTCCGGATACACGGCATGGTTTTACCACACCCACACCCCGCTGACGACCGGCAGAACCTGTAATCCGTCGTCGGGCGTCAGATCGAAGGCCACACCTGCATCGACGGCGAAACGGTTGTTGAACCAGCGAAGCGTCAGTGCCGACGGCTGGAACTCGGAGTTCTCCAGAAGGAACGCCTCACCGGCAATCTTCCAGTGTTCGGCAAACCGGTAGTCGCCGCCGATTCCGATCAGGGCGGCTCTCCGCTCGAACGGCGGCACGATCGTATCGCTCGGCGTATGCCGACGCCAGGAATATCCGGCCGTCACGTTTGCCGAGTAATCAATTGTCCCCCAACCGGCCGTGACGTATGGAGCGACCGACAGAATATCCGATTCCTCGGTACTTGAAAGATTCCCCTGAACTCCCGCAGCCGCGCGGAACATATCGCTCCGGTAGAACTCGTATTTCGCGCCGAGCGTCCCGGCAAACGTGCGACTGATAAAGGAGGGGATGTAGACGCCGCCGCCGATCAGCGTCAGCCGCTCGGTCGGACCGTAGCCGGCAACGATACCGGCAACGTCATAGCTTGCCAGGAACCCTCTCCCCTTCCCGACCGATCTCGCGGTCGGCGTCAGAATCGTTCTGAACGTTGTGGGGTCGTGAACGTATTCGGGGAGCGGAGGGGGGGAAACCTGTTCCGGCAGAAGCAACTCCCGTGAGAACCGCGGATCGGTATCGCTGAAGAGAGGTTCGCCCGGAATCGGGTCCAGCGGGAAGGCCTGCGGCGGCGGCGGCGGCGGCAACTCAGGTCCGCCCGGCGGCATCTTCGGCGGACGGGGCTTGCGGGGCGTCTGTGCAACCGGTGGATCCGGATCGGGTTCCGGCCGGTTCGGTCGCGACGGATCGATGACGTTGACGTAGGCGGTGTCGGCCACCACATAGGTTGTGTACTTCCCGACCGGCTGTTCGCGACGGATGTGGACGTTGATCGGCACCTTGATCCTTCCCACCCGTTCCGGCTTGAAACAGACCGAGTAGCGATAGGTCCGCGCACCCTGTATACGCAACGGAGGCTTTTTGAACGGATAGCGGATGGTGAACTGTCGCGAGGAACTGATCACGTCATCGACGATGAAGTCGCCGCCGAGCGACTGCACTTCAAAGGTATGGCACGGTCTGTCATCGAGCGTGACCGTACCGAAGTCTTCATGAAAGAGGTTCCAGACGTTCTCCAGACCGACCGAGTACTCCCGGCTGGAGCCGTCGCAATCGGTCACGCGTATATCGACCTCGAAAGACAGATCAATCCGCTCAACCCAGAGAGAGAAGGAAGCCTGTTTGGCGCAGTAGCCGAATACCGGAGTCGTCATCACACGATAGGAAGAGGTCTTGTGACCGATAACGATCGGGCTCCATCCCCCCCCTGTTCTGATCTCGACCTTCGAGATGCCGTCTTCGGCGTAGACAGTAATCGGATTCATTCCGGAATACAGAACCGTCGGATAGATACGGTTCTGGGCATGGAGTCGGGATCGGATCGGACACAGGAGTCCGCAGAGAACAAGAAGAAGGACGAAGACAGAGGAAGAATGGACGGATCGCACAGATATTCCCGACATAATCACTGTAAAGAAGACTTCCCGCAAAGAGACCTTGCACAATTGCAGAGGCCGTTCGTTACGCCCTGCAGCGGCGGGAAGTTACGCTCTTCCTGAGGAATCGGTTCAGCCTAAAAACGCCACCCGCCGGAGAGACTGATGGTGTTCAGGCGGAGCGTATTGTATCCGAACAGTATCACCTGATACTGTGCGCTCAGGGTCAAATCGTCACCTATCTGCACAAAACCTCCGGGACGAAGTGCAAAATAGGTTTCCCGATCGATTGTGGCGAAGTGGCCGGTCCCGCCATCCTGCCGCAATTCCTCCCCTTCCTCTCCTCCGGAAGCTCCGGCATAGAACGGACGGAGGGGATCGGAAGGATCTTCTGTGGCGATGACTCCGGCAAATCCGACAAAGACACCGGTTCCCTGTACACGGGACAGGCCGAGCTGTCCGGAGTAGACGATTTCATTCACCGGTTCTTCCCCCCGCAGATTGTATCCGACCGATCCTTTCATCCAGAACTCGTCACCGCCATAGGCAAGGTGAAGAACGTTCAGGAACTGGAGATAGCCGTCGCTCAGGAAGGTAGGATGTTCGGGATCATCGTAGATGCCGTTGTGGAAACCGGGGGGGATACGGAGATGGGAGCTGACGCCGGCACGCAGTCGACCGAACGCTTTGGCATAGGTTAATCCGACACCGAGCCAGGCAGGGGCGAAAATCGAGCGGTCGGGAAAACGGGATGCGCTGGTGAGACTGTAGTATCCTATGGGGAGATCGACATTCAACTCAAGGTTGTCCAGAAGACCGTAGTCGGCTGAAAGACCGAACGTCCAACTGGTGAACGTCGTCTCCAGACTGTCGAAGAGACGCGTCTCTCCATCTCCGCTGAAATAGTTGCGGGTACCGGCAAAGCTGACCGAGAACCAGGCCTCCCCCTCACCAGTCGATTGGAGGAATGCATCCCCCTGTCCCCGCGCTCCGGCGGCAAGGATCGGCACAAGCAACAGCGCAGCCGACAATTTCTTCAACGCACGTCGAAAACCATTCTGCATAACCGGCTTGAATATCGTGGATCTGTGGTACAAGAACGTATCGAACCTGAAAAGGGAAGGGAGGTTCCACAAACAACAAACGGGCACGATGACGTCGCTAAAGCGCATCGCACCCGTTCCTGTATTTTCACCTGACTTTCTGCATTCAGAAGCCGAGTTCCACTCCGGCATTGACGCCGTAGTTGGCATTGAAGTCGATATCATCCGAGAACCCGTGGAGCATTGCCCCTCCGACTCCGAGTGTCCAGGCAACATTTTCATGTGTCGAGATCGCCGCATAGGCCCGTGCATTCAGGACGATACCTCCGTCGGCTCCTCCCACTCCGATCCGTCCGTTGATTTTCAGCATCTTGTTCACCGAAGTCACGGTATGATCGTAGAAGATCAACCCGTAGACCATCGAAGCCTCTGTTTCGAGGGCCTGATAGTCATACTGCGGGTCCCCTTCGCGACCGATCGGCTGATATGCGGAGTTCTCGCCGCCGAGAATCTGGGGTGACTTCCACTCTCTGGAGGCCACCGGTTCTCCGGAATGTCCCGTGCCGCCACCGGGCAGCGTCTGATCGATTGTCGTACCTCCGTTATTCGTACCGGTTCCTCCGGATGAACCTCCCATTCCACCGGCTCTGAAGTTATCGCCGGAACGTCCTCCCGTCGCCGATCCCTGAAGATCACCCGGATCGGTCGACCGACGGGCAAATCCCTGCGGGGTGGCCGGTTTCGTCTGCACCGAAACGACTCTGCGATAACTGAACATTGCGCTTCCCCCTTCCAGACCGATCCGGTTTTCTTCCCCCAGAGTCATGGCAAGATAGGCCGATCCCTGGACCGAGAAGGTAGACTCCTTTGTGGTAAGACCGGATGCGAGCGTACCGCCGAACATAATGCGACGTCGGTGGGATTCGTTGCGGTCCAGATCCGGAACCGAACGTCCGCTACGCGATCTGGCCGATGCCTCCATATCGGTCTGGCCGAACCGTTCCTCGATGGGACGACTGGCCGTCTCCATCTTGTCGAGCATCCGGGAAGTGGAGACGATATCCTGCAGCATGTCTTCCGGATCGTTTGCCATGAACTCCAGAGAGCTGTTCAGGCGGTTTCCGAAAGGAAGAGAAGTAGACGTGACGGCAGCCAGAGCATCGGCCTCATTATCCGGCGTTTCCGCCTCAACATGCGCAACGGCACCGCTGTTGTCAGCACCACCAAGACGGCTATCCGGCACAGTTGCGTTCTCCTCATGCTTCCGGACGTAGATACGTTCCGTCTCCTCTTCTCCCAAAACAGCAGCAAGAGCCGGATCAGTACTGACAGGACTTGTTAGGATCTGCTCATCTGAACGGACGGTATTGCGCGGATTGGCGGGACGAGTATTCCGTTGCACCCTGAGAGTGGCTAAGGAACTCTCCGCGACATCGGCGTTATCGGGAATCCGGGTAGCCGGTGCGATAGGAGTTGCTTCCCCTGAAATATCGGGTCCGGCTACACTGATACCCTCACTACCACCACCGACACGGTCCCCCAATGTCTGTGCAATGCCGTCGTTCCGCCCCCCCGGCAGATCGGCCAGGCTGTCACCACCGGAAGGGGCAATCAGCGTCGGGGCGAGAGCGATCAGCACGAGTGCAACCATTGCCGCCAGTGAAGAGCCGGCAAACCGGCTGGTAAAGATGACCGGACGGCGTTCCTCCTCCTCTTCAGCAGCCAGAGCGGCAAACTGTTCGGCAAGATTTTCCCTGACGAATTCCGAAAGATGGTCGGGCGGGGTCAATGCCAGCAGATCATCGTGGATGATCGAACGCAACTCAAGCGTCTGGGACAACTCGGTACGGAGCTGGGGCTCCTCCTCCAGAAGGTCCCGGAACTGCTGCAGTTCTCTTTCGGAGATTGATCCGTCGAGATATTTCTCAAGATAGTTATCGACTTTTGTCATTATCGTGATCGTGTACCACAGGGAACAGAATGGAGCGCAACATCTTTCTCGCACGATAGATGCGGATCTTCACCGTTGCAATCGATGCGCCGGTAATCTCCGCGATCTCCTTGTAGGCATAGCCGTCGTATTCATACAGTACGATTGCTTCCCGATAATCGTCCGGAAGCCGCTTCAAAGCTGCGGCCACCTCGTCATGCAATACCACATCCCGGATGCGGGCCGGCGACATATCTGCGATGGAGGCCTCGAACGGCACAGTCTGCTTTTTGTTTCGCCTCATATTCAGGCAGACGTTGCGAACGATGGTAAAGAACCACACCATAAAATTGCGTCCGTCGTACGTATGGCGATGCTCGTAAAGCCGCATGAAGGCTTCCTGAAATGCATCGTGCGCCATCTCCTCATCGTAGAGAACGCGCATGCAGTAAACGTAGACTTTCTTTTCGTACCGCCTGAAGATCTCGTTGAAGGCCTGAACATCCCCCCCTTGAGCGGAGAGGAACAGGTCGTTATCCGAACGATCTTCCTGCCTTATGGTTGGTTGTTCTTTCATATCCTCGGGAACGTGCTACACAAACATACACAGGAGCCCCGGAATGGTTACTCCGATTGTACGACTTTTCTGAAAAGGAGAATGACATGGGGTTCCGGACCTGACAGTCATGGATACTTCTTCGTCGACTCCGCCACATATTCCTATATTGTGGGTCGATACGATATACTTACAAGAGCAGGCGAAAACCCCTGTATCCACATTTCCTGAAAGCAGCAATTCCATGAGTTCAAGACGTTCGAAAGCCGAAACCATCATTACGTTACCGGTGCTGCCTCTGCGCGACGTTGTCATTTTCCCGAATATGATATTCCCCGTGCTGGTCGGTCGCGAATCCTCGCTGAAGGCGGCTACCGAAGCACTGAATCACGACAAGGAGATCCTGCTGGTCACGCAGCAGAATCCGGAAGTCGACGAACCGTATGAAGACGATGTCTACCGAGCGGGGACCGTCGCAAAGATCGCCCAGATGCTTCGCCTTCCCAACGGACTGATGCGAATCCTGGTTGAAGGGGAGTCGCAGGCGGTGATCCGGGAGATCGCCTTCAACGGCGAGTATATGGAGGCGGCCGTCGCAATCGTCAATCCGACCGTTCCGACTGACAACAAGATGAAAGCCCTCCAGCGCCAGGTCGCCTTCCTCTTCCAGGAGTATGTCCGGCTTCATCAGGAAATGCCCCCGGAAATGCTGGCAACGTTCGACAGCATCGAGGATCCGATCCGCCGGCTCTACTTCGTGGCCGGGAATCTGGGGAACGGCACCGAATCGAAGCAGCGTCTGCTGGAAGCGACCGAGGCGAAGGAACAGTACATGGAACTGGTCAAGCTTCTGAACGAGGAGATCGAGATACTGAAGCTGGAGCAGGAAATCGACTCGAAGGTGCAGGACACGATTCAGAAATCGCAACGGCAATTCATTATTCAGGAACAGATTCGTGCGTTGCAGAACGAGCTGGAGGAAGAAGTCGGGGAAATTTCTCCCGAACTGGCAAAGCTCCGTGAGCTGATCGAAAAGGCCAAGATGCCCAAAGAGGTGGAGGCGAAGGCATACGAGGAGCTGGACAAGTTGCGCAAGACACCGATGATGTCTCCGGAATTCGCCGTCAACCGCAATTACCTTGAATGGATTACCGCCGTCCCCTGGACAAAGCGAACCCGCGACAAGCTGGACATCGAGCATGTGAAGGAGATTCTGGATGAAGATCACTACGGACTGGAGAAGCCGAAGGATCGCATTCTGGAACATATCGCCGTGCTGAATCTGGTTCGCGAGATGCGGGGACAGATTCTCTGCTTCGTCGGTCCTCCCGGCGTCGGCAAGACCTCGCTCGGCAAGTCGATAGCCCGGGCACTTGGTCGGAAGTTTGTCCGCGTCTCCCTGGGAGGAGTCCGGGACGAAGCGGAAATTCGGGGACACCGGCGAACCTACATCGGCTCGATGCCGGGCCGGATCATCCAGTCGATGAAACGGGCCACAACGGTCAACCCGGTGATGCTTCTCGATGAGATCGACAAGATGAGCATGGACTTCCGGGGTGATCCCTCCTCGGCAATGCTGGAGGTGCTGGATCCGGAACAGAACATCGCGTTCAACGATCATTATCTGGAGGTGGACTACGATCTTTCCCATGTTCTCTTTATCGCGACGGCCAACGTTCTGCATAACATCCCTCTGCCGTTGCAGGATCGAATGGAGATCATCCAGCTTAACGGCTATCTGGAACACGATAAACTGGAGATCGCAAAACGGCATATCGTGCCGCAACAACTGAAGGAACATGGACTGGAAGACAAGTCGGTGGAATTCACCGATGAAGGATTGCTGAAAATCATCAGGGAGTATACCTCCGAAGCGGGAGTTCGTAATCTGGAACGGGAGATTGCCGCGGTCTGCCGGAAGGTCGCTCGTTATATCGTCTCGCAAAAGGGAGAGAAGGAATCAGGCAAGAAATCGAAAGGACGACGGTCATCCTCGAATTCGCAAACGATCCTCGTCACTCCGGAACTGGTCGGGCAATACCTGAAGGTTCCTCGTTTCCGGAATCGGGCGTCCGAGAAAGAAGACCTTGTCGGAGCTGCTACCGGTCTGGCATGGACACCGACCGGCGGAGATACCCTGACCGTGGAGGTCTCCATTGTTCCGGGGAGTGAGCGCCTGACCCTGACCGGTCAGTTAGGGGATGTGATGAAGGAATCTTCCGCAGCCGCACTGACCTATATCAGAGCCAACGCCAAGGTTCTGGACGTTCCGGAAAACTTCATCAAGGAACGGGAAGTTCACATTCACGTGCCGGAAGGGGCGATTCCGAAAGACGGTCCCTCGGCCGGCATCACCATGGCGATTGCCGTCATATCCGCCGCATCCGGTCGCCCGGTCCGCTCGGATGTGGCAATGACCGGCGAGATCACCTTGCGCGGACGTATCCTGCCGATCGGCGGACTGACCGAGAAGCTGCTGGCGGCACAACGGACGGAGATCAAAACCGTTATTATTCCGAAAGAGAACGAAATCGATCTGACGGAGATTCCGGATCAGGTGAAGGAAGGACTCGAGATCATTCCTGTGGAATCCCTCTCTGAGGCTGTTCCACACGTCTTCCGTGATGTTGCCTCCAAAGGGACTCCAGGAAACGGTCTGGCAGGCAATGCCGGTTCGAAAAAAAGATCGGTTGCAAGCAAAAAAAACGGCACCCGAAAGAAGAAAGTCGAACGCATTTCATAGCCTCTCCCACGTTTCCGGGGCGAGGGAGAATTCCCGCAGGAGGTAAGGCGACACTTAAACCGCTGTCGGTTCTCACAGTCATAGGCCCCGATCAGGCCCGCTGTACGGTCACGACAACCACCCGACCGAAATGGTAATGAGAAAAAAATATTTCTCATGTGGCCTCGACTGAAAGTTGTGTATATTTTGAAACATGCATCATATCACTTGACACGGGAGAATCCGCAAATGTTTTGGCATAGTAAACGATGGAAAGGACTGACCGTAGCCCTCCTGCTGACGATCGTCAGTTCGGGAGTTGCCTGGAGTCAGGATGATGAGTCGATAGAAGGTCAGCTTAACCTGACTCAGCAGCAGAAAGAAGAGATCAGAGAGTTGCGCGACAACTTCAAGAAAGAGGCTGCTCCCATTAAAAGCCGCATCAACACCCTCCAGTCGGAACGCAAACAACTGGAGAAGGATGGGGCAACTCAGGCGGAAGTCAAGAAAGTGCTGGAAAAGATAGCCGATGAGGAGATTTCCCTGACGTTGCTCCTGAACAAGTTCAAGAAAGATTATCTGGCCGTCCTGACTGCCGACCAGCGAAGGAAGCTTCAGGAACTGAAAAACAGATAAACGGTTCGGTCCGCCTGCACAGCAGCATACCGTTAAAAGAAAAGCCGCTCGACAATCTCGAGCGGCTTTTTTGTTTGTTCCCGTCGGGCAACTCGCTCTCTTTTACCGTAACGCCTCCTCCATCGCAGTCTTGGCATCGGTCTTGTCATCGCGATACTTGACGATGATCGGCGTCGCAAGCGAAAGTCCATGCTCGGCGGCAAATGCTCCCCGGAGTTGCCGACTCCCCATCACCACCACCGCCCCTTCCGGTATGGTCAGAGGCAGATCGGCCGATCCGCTGATGATTGTTCCGTTGACCATATCATACACTCGCGACGAGGCGGTCAGAACCACCCCTCCGGCCAGCACCGCCCGCCGCCTGACGATCGTCCCCTCGTACACCCCACAGTTTCCTCCCACCAGCACTTCATCTTCGATAATCACCGGATTGGCGCCGACCGGTTCCAGCACCCCGCCGATCTGGGCGGCGGCACTCAGATGAACCCCCTTGCCGATCTGCGCACACGTCCCCACAAGTGCGTGGGAATCGACCATGCTCCCGCTGTCGACATAGGCACCGATGTTGATGTACATCGGCGGCATACAGATCACCCCGGGAGCCACGTAGGCGCCATCCCGGATCGCTGACCCTCCCGGAACAAGCCGGACATTGTCGGCAATCGAAATCGCTCGCAGGGGAAGATTCTCCTTGTCAAAGAAGGGGAAACCGCCGATCGAGGCATCGCTCAATCCCCCGGCCCGAAACCCGAGCAGAATTCCCTGCTTGACCCAGGTGTTCGTCCGCCACCCACCGGATCCATCCGGTTCGGCAGACCGGATCTCTCCGCGATTCAATCCTTCCCTGAGTCTTGCAAAGAGCTCCTGTGCCTCTTCACGCGGAAAATCTTCCCCGGTCAGAGATGACAGTTCTTCTATACGCTGTTGAATCTCTTCAGTCATGTACCTTGCAATGCAATTGGATTGGAACAACTACAGACCACTACAGAATTATCTCCCCTTTCCGGTTTCCTCCGCTTCTCCCTTTTCTTTTTCGCTCACTTCTCCCCGAAGCAAAGCACTTTCCCTTTCCGATATGTCCTGTCCGTCCGGACTGAACAGACCGGAGCCGTTTGCAGGAATTCCCTCCGGAAGCCCTTCCTGCTTCCGGGGAAAAAGGATTGAAATGAGAGAGGAGAGGACAAGAACCGCTCCGACAATGCTCAGGGAGATTACCGTGTCGATGTGGATGTCGAAAAACGTCAACAACATCTTGACGCCGATATAGACCAGAATAAATGCCAGACCGAACCGCAGGTAGTAGAACTTCGTGATCACATTGGCCAGCAGGAAATACAACGCCCGCAAGCCGAGAATGGCAAAGACGTTGGAGGTGTAGACGATATAGGTATCGTGCGTGATTGCAAAGATGGCCGGTATCGAGTCGAGCGCGAACAGCAGATCGGTGCTCTCGATCAGCACCAGCACAACAAGCATCGGCGTGATGAACGTCTTGCCGAACTGCTTGACGACAAATTTCTGGTCGTGATAGGTCTCGGTCACCGGGAACCGCTTGCGAAGCAGACGGATGATCGGATTATGCTCCACCTCTACATCATGCCCCTTGTCCAGTCCCATCCGGATGCCGGTGAAGACCAGAAAGGCGCCGAAGATATAGATGACCCAGTGAAACCGTTCCAACAGAAATGCACCGATGCCGATCAGCGATGCCCGCATGAAGAGGGCGCCGAGAATTCCCCAGAAAAGAATCCGGTGCTGATAGCGCGGAGGAACCTTGAAGTAACCGAAGATCAGGACAAACACGAAGAGATTATCGACCGAGAGAGATTTCTCGATCAGATAGCCGGTCAGGAACTCCGTTCCGGCCTTTGCCCCCCACTCGAGGTAGATAAAAAGATTGAAGGCAAGAGAGAGGGTAATCCAGA
>CAMLOB010000035.1 GCA_946481475.1 uncultured Chlorobiota bacterium
CCCTGACGCCCTTCCCCGCTCCACTGAATTCCGAATACTGGGACTGCGACGGATTCCTGACAAGCGACGGCAAGGCGATGCTCTTCGCAAGCGATCGTCCCGGAGGAGTGGGTCCCTACCAGAAGAAGGATATTCTCTTCCGGGGAGAACGGTGGGGGAACGTCGATATCTGGGTCAGCCTGAAGACCGATACCGGGTGGAGCCGACCGATCAATCTCGGCTCCTCGATTAACACTCCCTGGGCCGAACGGAGTCCGTTTCTGCATCCGGACGGACGGACGCTCTACTTCTGTTCGAGCGGACATCCGGGACTCGGCAAGCTGGATATTTTCGTCTCGAAGCGACTTCGGGAAGATTCCTGGACCGAGTGGAGCGAGCCGGTAAATCTGGGGAGGGCGATCAACGGCGTCGGGTCGGACTGGGGATACCGGGTGAATACTGCCGGAACCACCGCCTATTTTGCCGCCGAAAATCTCCCCGGCAGTCATGGTATGAGTGATATCTACGCGCACGAACTTCCCCAGGCCCTTCGTCCGCTGCAGGTTGCCACGATCCGCGGCACGGTCACCAGCGACAAGGGAGATCCGTTGCAGGCCCAGATCAAGTGGGAGGATCTTTCCACCGGAAAAGTGGTGGGAGAGTTGAACTCCGATCTGGAGACCGGCGAGTTCTTCATCACGCTCCCGCTGGGGAAGAACTACGGGTACTATGCCGATAAAGAGGGCTACTATCCGGTCGCGCGGAACATCGATCTCAGGGAGACCGAGAGCGGCGTCGACATTGAAGTAAATATCGTGCTGACGCCGATCGAGCAGATCGCCGAGGAAGGGGCGTCGATTCGCCTGAACAACATCTTCTTCGACGTCAACAAGGCGACGCTGAAGGAGGAATCGAAGGCGGAGCTGGATCGGTTTGCAAAGCTGCTGGAGAGGTTCCCGAATTCGAAGATCGAGATCTCCGGTCACACCGACAGCACCGCATCGGCCACCTATAACAAGGATCTTTCCCAGCGTCGTGCCCAGTCGGTGGTGGACTATCTGATCTCCAAAGGCTTCCAGCGCAAGAACTTTGTGGCGGTGGGATACGGCGAGGAAGTTCCGGTAGCGGACAACGGCACCGAAGCCGGGCGGGCGCTGAACCGTCGGGTCGAGTTCCGGTTCCTGAAGAAGGAGGAACTGTAGGGTTCGCGCGCAGACCGGGTATCGGTCCGAAAGAACAGGAAGAGCCGAGAGGGGGCGCATCTCCTCGCACACCATCGATCAGCATGATTCAACCGCCGCAACCGGACCAACTGAAGTTGAGTGAGATTTTCTTCTCGATCCAGGGAGAGGGGACGCGGGCCGGAATGCCCTGCATCTTCGTCCGGCTTCACGGTTGCGGACTCCGGTGCTCCTGGTGCGACACGCCTTACGCTCTGAGCCACAGAGAAGGGGGAGAGTGGAAGAGTTTTGCGGAGATTCGTCGCGAGATCGCCCGCTATCCCTCCCGCTTCGTCGAGTTCACCGGAGGGGAGCCGCTGGAACAGCCTGCGGTCCATTCCCTGATAACCGAACTTCTCGACGAAGGCTACACAGTTGCAGTGGAGACCGGAGGACATATCGACATCTCCGTCTGCGATCCCCGCCTGATCCGCATCGTCGACTTCAAGGCTCCCGGCTCCGACATGACGAAGCGGAATCGCTATGAGAATATCGAACATCTCGGCAAGCTGGACGAAGTCAAATTCGTTTGTGCCTCGCTTGAGGATTACGAGTGGGCGAAGGGACTGATCCTGAAACACGATCTGAGCAACCGCGTCGCCGCCCTCCTGATCTCCCCGGTCTTCGGTCGGGTGGAACCTCTTGCACTTGTCGAGGCGATCCTCCGCGACGGACTCGACGTCCGCTTCCAGCTCCAGCTTCACAAGTTTATCTGGGAGCCGGATGCGCGGGGGGTGTAGGGGGCGAAAGGGTACGAGGGGACATCCGGGGAGAGTCCGCACGGTGACGCCCGTTCTCTTTTCTACAAGACAACCCGCTCTGCAAACGTCATCCGACCACGCTTTTCACCCGTATACTCGAATTCCGTCGGAGTGCAGCCGCTGTAACTGCGGCGGGAGGTGAGGGGTAAGACGTAGCGGCCGGAGAAGAGGATTCCGGCTGTTGTTTACACGGACCAGCAATAATTCAGTTTGATATGACAGTACGGATTCCCGAAGGACTCTTTCCGCTCGTCGGAGCATTCCTTTTTCTTCTCATCACGCTTGTCGGTTGCGACCACCAGCCGCCGGCTCCGAGCAACGATCCGCAGGCGATCCCGTTCGATCTCGTCCTTCCATTCGAGCTGACCGGAGGGGATTATTATGCGGTTGCCGGCGTCAAGTCGGAGGAACAGGTCTCGCAGGTCGGGGATTCGCTGGAGGAGGTGACCGTCCGGAGGTTCTACGCGGAGTTCCTTGCGGCCAATGACGGACCGGTCGACTTCGATGTCTATATCAACACCACAAAACTGGCACGCCACCGCGACGGCGATACGCTCAGGCTCCGCTCCACTTTTGATACCAGCGTCGTCAGCGGCGATCAGGTCTGGCATCTGCGCGAACCGGGAGAGGAGCGCTTCGATATCGGTCGCTTTATTCTCCCGTCGGTCAGTTTGCTGGACACGATCGGTCCGTTCAACGGACTGCGCGAGACGAAGGGGACGCTCCGTTCGGACACGGCCCTGACGATCCGCTGGCAGCCGTCGACGACCGGCGGGAATATCCGTATCGAATGGCGCGCCCCCAAGACGACGATCGTGCGGGATGCCTTCGACTTTTCGGGGAACTATGTGATCCCCGCTGAAGTCATGGAAAATCTTCGGGGGACCGGCACGGTGATCATCACCCGCTACCGGTCGATCTCCGAAACTTTCGACGGCAAGACGGTCGTCGGTCTTCGCATGGCGCAGCGAACATACGAGGTGGCCGTGCAATGAACGTCCGCTTCTTCCCGCCGCTCCTTCTCTTTGTTTTTTTGTCTGTTGTGGAGTCTCTGCAGGCTGGTGGAGGAGCGTGGGTCAGAACGAAATCGGGATACTACTTCAAACTGGGCTTTACCTCCCTTACCGCCGAAAGCGAGTACGGCTTCAACGGCGAGAACCGTCCGCTTTTCACCGACACGACTCGCTTTGCCAACGGTACGATCGGCATCAGCAACCTGACGCTCTACAGCGAATACGGCATCACCGACTGGCTCACCAGCGTGATCTCCACGCAGTACACCGTCGTGGTCCGCGAAGCCGACATTATCGAGCGGGGAATGGAAGGGCTGGTGCAGGCCGAGGGGGCCAGCGGGTTGGGGGATGTCTGGATCGGTGGCCGAGTCAATCTTCTGCCGAAGGACTGGAAGGTGGCCGGAGCCGCTACTCTGAGTTGGAAAATCCCGACCGGGTCTCCATACAAGGAGGTCCCTCTCGGAACCGGTGTCCCCGACTACGAAGGATCCCTTGCATTCGGTACCGGATTCCCGGTCGGTGGCGGGAGGTTCGGCTATGTGCAGGCAGGGGGAGGTTACCGGCTTCGCAACAAGGCCGAGAACGAATATCTCTGGCAGATCGAAGGAGGCGTCGGTCTGCTTCCGACGCTCGGTTTGCAGGCCGTGCTGGACGGCATCCATTCCACCGCCGACTTCAGCAAGGGGGCGGAGAATTCCGAAAATCCTCTCGTCTTCAATCAACTGGTCGGCAATCAATCCTTTACCCGCTTCAGTGGCGGACTTGTCTATTCCATCTCTGATGAAATGGAGATGAACCTGCTCTACGCCACCACTCTCTCCGGCATGAACACGCTGAATGCCGGAGCTCTCTCCATCGGCGTGGCGTGGAAACGCTGACTCTCTTCCCATTTGATTCCTGCGATATCCTCTCCTCCTTTCCCGACGGAAGGAACGAAACCCCGGGTCTTCATGTTTTTGAAGGCGGAAGGATTACCGGACCGTGGAACGGTCGTTGTGCTTCCGCAGGCATCCCCCGGCTGTCCCGTCTTCCGGCAATCCGGGTAGCCCTGCTTCCAACACATATTCGGAGAACGTAACGGAAATCCGTACCGGTCGATCGGCTTCCCCGACCGCCGGAACGGAAGATCCGATTGCGGAGAAGAGGATGAAGGAACGAGCGAAGATTCTATGGGCATATATCCGGCAGACCTTCAGGGAGTTCGGCAATGACGGAGGGACGAGTATGGCTGCGGCCATCGCCTACTACACGATCTTTGCCCTCCCCCCACTTCTTGTTCTTGTGGTTGTGGTCACCGGTCTGATCGTCGATCCGCACGACGTTCGGGAGCTCCTTGCCGGAGAGATCGGCGGGCTGACCGGGTCTGTGGGGCAGGAGGAGATCGGGCAGATGATCGATCTGGCGCGGGAGCAGGCCACCGGGAAGGGAATCGGAGCGATTGTCGGCGGTGTTGTCCTGCTGATGGGGGCTGCCGGTGCATTCATTGAACTGCAGGATGCGCTGAACCGGGCCTGGGGGGTGATGCCCGATCCGGAACAGGGGGGAGTCAAAAGCTTCCTCCTCAAACGCTTCCTTTCGCTCGGTATGGTTCTCGGTGTCGTCTTCCTGCTCCTCGTCTCCCTGATCGTCAGCACATTCATCTCCGCTTTGGGTGAGTGGATCGAACAGATCATTCCCGGCCTGTCGGTCGGTGTGCTATGGCTGATCGATCTTGCCCTTTCCCTGCTCATCATCGGCTTTCTGATCGGGGGGATCTTCAAGGTCCTCCCCGATGCCGAACTCTCCTGGAACGATGTCCGTGCCGGTACGATCGTGACTGCGGTTCTCTTTCTGATCGGAAAGTTCGCCATCGGCTTCTACCTGGGGCGGAGTGATGTCGGATCAGTCTTCGGAGCGGCCGGATCGCTGGCTGTCCTCCTGACCTGGATCTACTATTCGGCAATCATCTTCCTGCTGGGGGCGGAGTTTACCCAGGTCTGGGTGCAGCAGCACGGACGGCAGATCCTTCCGGAACCGGGGGCTGTGAAAGTCAGAAAGGTTCTGCATGTGCGTCGCAGGAAAGCCTCGGGAAGAGAAGAAGAGGAAACCATTCCGGCAGATTCAGTAGAGGAGGATGCGTGAAGTCGGATCAGTGGAAAGATCGAGCCGCAGGAGAGGTCGGCATCCTTATCGTCGGTGGCGGACCGATCGGTCTGGAGCTTGCCGCGGCGCTGGAGCGGTCGGGACTGTCCTATGTGCTGCTTGAGGCCGGGGGGATCGGGAACACCATCTGCGGATGGCCCCGCAACACCCATTTCTACAGTGCGCCGGAACGTGTGGCGATTGCCGGCATTCCGTTCCATTCCATCGACCAGAAATCGCCGACCGGTGAGGAATATCTCGCCTATCTCCGGAGCGTTGTCGAGGGGTGCGACCTGAACGTGCGGGTCTGCCGGAAGGTGCGGCACATCCGTTCGGACGATGGGAGCTTTGCGGTGACGGCCGATCTGCTTTCCGGAGGAGAGGAGATCTGGCGATGTGCGAACGTTGTTCTTGCCACCGGCGGGATGGCGATGCCGAACCGGCTGGATATTCCGGGGGATGACCTCCCCCACGTCTCCTACCGGTTTGTCGATCCCCACCTCTACTTCCGTCGTTCGCTTCTTGTAATCGGGGGAGGAAATTCCGCGCTCGAAGTCGCCCTGCGTTCGTGGCGGGCCGGAGCCCGGGTCACGATCAGCTACCGCCGCGATGCGTTCGATCCCTCACGCTCGAAACCGGACCTTGCGCCGGAGGTGGAGATGCTGATCGGCAAGGGGGAGATCGGATTCCTGCCGCGAACCTCACCGGTGGAAATCACCCGCGATGCCGTCGTCCTTGCCGATACCGATGAAGAGGGGGAGAAGATCGAGGGAAGGACCAGAAGCGTGCCGACCGATGCGGTGCATTTCGCCACCGGTTACCGGGCCGATATGTCCCTGTTCAGAGATGCCGGCGTGGAACTGCTGGGAGAGGGGGAACGACCGGAATTCGATCCCGACACGATGCAGACCAACGTCCCCGGCCTCTACGTCGCCGGAACGGCCGCCGCCGGAACCCAGACCAGCTATGAACTGTTTATCGAGACCTGCCATCATCACGTGGAGAAAATTGTCCGCGCCATCGGCGGCGGAACCGACATCCGGACCGGGAGTGTGCCGGAGCGGAACTATGACTTCACGCTCCGGGATCTCTATGGGTTGAATGTCGGAGGGCGACGGGACAGAGCCGGAGAGGCAGGGGATCAATGAAACGTTGATTCAATCATGATGAGTACTATCGGAGGACGGTATGGCCGAGCAACAATTCCCGAAACAGCATCAGAACAAGCAGCCGGGGGAACGGTCCGAAATGGACCCGAAGCCGAAGACGCTGAATCCGGACTATAAGGGGAGCGGCAAATTGAAAGGAGAGGGGGCGCTGATTACCGGCGGAGACAGCGGCATCGGACGTGCCGTTGCGCTGGCGTTCGCCCGGGAAGGGGCCGACATCGCGATCATCTATCTGGAAGAAGATGAGGATGCGGCCGAAACGAAGCGGCTGGTGGAGAAACAGGGGAGTCGATGCATTGTGATTCCGGGAGATGTGGGAGAGGAGCGCTTCGCACGAAAAGCGGTTGACCGTGTGATCGACGAGTTCGGCCGACTCGACGTTCTGGTCAACAATGCAGCCGAACAGCATCCGAAGAAGTCGATTGCCGATATCGACGCCGATCAGATCGAGCGGACGTTTCGCACCAACGTCTTTGCGATGTTCTATTTCGTCAAGGCGGCTCTGGACGAACTGAAGAAGCGGAAGGGACGGATCATCAACACAACGTCGGTGACCGCCTACAGGGGGAGTCCCGGTCTGCTGGACTACTCGGCCAGCAAGGGGGCCGTCACCGCGTTCACCCGGTCGCTCTCCGGCAATCTGGTCGACGACGGCATCCGGGTAAATGCCGTGGCGCCGGGACCGATCTGGACGCCGCTGATCCCCTCGACGTTCGACGAGGAGAAGGTGGCAAGCTTCGGCGGGGATACGCCGATGGAACGGGCCGGACAACCGTTCGAAGTTGCCCCCGCATTTGTGTATCTTGCCTCGAACGATTCGTCCTATGTCACCGGACAGGTGATCCACGTCAACGGCGGGGAGATCATCAACGGATAGCGCAACGCCATAACCGGGAGGAGAGTTGCACCAGGTCTTTGCCCGAATAGCTGCAAACGGAAAGGGGAGTGGAAGATTCGTGTTCTTCGCACTCCTCTTCTTTTATTGTGCGATTGTCG
This sequence comes from uncultured Chlorobiota bacterium, assembly GCA_946481475.1. Next base: position 7,260 of record CAMLOB010000035.1, read on the forward strand.
AGTCCGCACAGGGACAGCCCGATCTCGGCGGATACTTCTCCGCCGGGGGAGCCTTCACCACGATCAACGGTTCCGGAACGGTTCTGCCGACGGTCGATGCCGGACTGATCGTCAACCGGCGGTTTCATCTTGCCGGAAGCATGTCGGCCCTGATCCCGACGATCCGGGCCGACTCACTCTCCTCCGACGGACGTCCTCTCTTTATCAATCTCTTTTATGCCGGCGGCCGGGTCGAGTATATCCACAATTCCGAACAGTTCTTCCAGTACGGCGGCGGTCTTCTCTTCGGCGGAGGGAGCCTGAGCTTCAGCACAAGCAACCCGCACGAGCGGAACACGGCAGTTGAGGAGCCGGGCTACGGCTTCCTGATTCTCGAACCCCATCTCAACGGACAGTTGCGACTGGCCGAAGGACTCCGGTTCCACACGCGACTCGGCTGGCGTTTCAGTCTTGCAGAGGATTCCGGCTCCGGACCGGCCGGGGAGATCGGCGGACCGGTTCTCTTTGCGGGGTTCAGGTTCGGATGGTTCGGGGAGTAGATTCCAGTATCGCTGTCATTCATTCTCATCATTTCCATTCGATTCGTCATGAGTTCTTCATCCGAGCAATCACAACAGATGGCCTGTCCTGAATGTCAGGCCGCGGTTCCGGTTATTTCGGGCTACATCAACTGGTGCGACCGGTGCAACTGGAACGTAAAACCGCCGGAGGAGACCTCCCGGACAACATTACAGGATCGTTTGAACAAGCGGTTCGGTCCCGCGTATGAGCGTCGTCTCTTCGATGCCGTCGTCGGCGACCGGCAGTCGCTGGAGGGAGGAGGTTTCAGTCTCTCCCGGCTTCTCGCCTATATCCTTGCCGCATGTGTTCACGTCACGACATTATTCTTCGGAACGCTCGGCCTCTTCCTTCTGGTCAATTACTGGCCGAACATCATTGTTATCCTGCTCGGACTTCTCTCGCGTGCCGTTGCGTGGGTAACGTTCCCGAGAATGGACAAGCCTCCCGACGGTGTGCTGGATCGCAATGAATACAGGGCACTCTATGGTCTTGTCGACCGGATTGCCGCCGAACTTGGGCTGGAAAGGGTGGACGGAATCTCGGTGGACCATGAGTTCAACGCCTCGTTCAGACGTGTCGGGTGGAGAGGGCGGAACTACTTCCGGATCGGCCTTCCTCTCTTCGTTATTCTGACGACGGAAGAAAAGGTGGCCCTGATGGGGCACGAAGTGGCCCATGGTGTGAACGGGGATGCCCGGCGGTCGGTTTTTGTGGGGGAGGCGGTAAACAGTCTCATGCATTGGTATGATCTGCTGATGCCGGAAAGTCTCTTCAGTTCGGAGTCCGGTATTGCCGGTATCCTGATGTTTCCGGTCAATCTGTTGATGGTCGGACTTGCAAAGCTTGCCCGGCTCGGTGCCTACATCCTTCTGCTTCTGCTGTATCACGACAGTCAGCGCGCAGAGTATCTGGCCGATCTTCTCTCGACAAAAGTAGCGGGAGGGAAGTCGATGATCGGAATGCTTGAGAAACTCTACTTCGGCGAGTTCTATCTTCTGACCACGCAGCGCCTGACGCTTCACAAGGAGAAAACCCTTCACGATGAATTCCGACTGCTGATTCGCGAAACACCGGAACGTGAGCTGGAGCGACTGCGACGTGTGGCCCGGCTTGAAGGATCGCGTGTCGATACGACCCATCCTCCTACTCCGCTCAGAATAGAGTTCATCCGGCGCCGCGATACGGCTGCTCCGATTGTTGTGCCGGATCAGGAGGAGGAAAGAGCGCTTGAAGCGGAGGTGATGTCGCTGTTACCTGGTGTGCAGAAGCAATTGTGCGATGAGTATCGCTGGAGTCTCCACTATTAGGATCACCATGAAGTTGCTGACGTTCCTCCTTCTTCTTCCTCTTCATGCAGCGTTCGGTTCTTCCGTCGGATTGCCGGAGGAGAGAGAGCTGATCCGGACAGATAGTCTCAGGAATCAGTCGGTACAGGATACGTCGAACATTATTCCTCTCCGCCTTGCCGTTGTCGGCGGTCTATCGGTCGGCGGCTTCATTGTCGGACACATCGTCCTGAACAATCTCTGGTGGAAGGGAGAGCAGAGTTCGTTCCACTTCACGTGGCGCGACGACTGGGTCTACGCCCTCGGTGCCGACAAGCTGGGGCATTTCTATACGCCCTATGTCGGAACGGACATCTACCGGCAGGCGTTCCGCTGGACCGGCATGAGCCGGGAGGGGAGTTTGCACTGGGGGGCGGGACTTGCCTCCGGGTATACGACATATATAGAGATACGGGACGGCTTCTCGGCGGAGTGGGGCTTCAGTTGGTGGGACTTCATTGCAAACAATCTCGGCGTCGGGTGGCGCGTGGCCGAATTCTACGAGCCGTGGCTGGAGAACATCCGGTGGAAAGTCAGCTACGAGGCGTCCGATGCGTTCAAGGAAGGAGCCTACAGCTCGATCATCGACGATTACGAGAGCACGTATCACTGGGCGAGCCTGAACGTGAACGGATTTCTGCCGGAGTCGTGGCGGCGCTACTGGCCCGACTGGATAAATATCGCCGTCGGTCACAGCGTGAAGGGGGTGCGGGCCTACGACGGGTCGGGACATCACGAACTCTATCTCGGTCTGGACTGGAACACCGAAGGTCTTCCCGGCGACGGTTCGTTCTGGAACTGGCTGAAGCGATTTGCCAACTACTATCATCTCCCCGCCCCGGCCGTCCGGATCGCGCCCGATGTGGTCTGGTACGGGTTGAAGTTCTGAGCGAATACCTTCGTGAACCTTTGTGTTCTTGGTGTGCGCACGCCACGGTGCATCAAAGACCGCGGCGGGTGGTGAATCTCTGCCTGTGCAGAATCTTTACCACAAAGACACAAAGGACACGAAGGGACCACAAAGCTCAGGAGGTGGCGCCGCCGCAGGAACTGCCGGCTCCGGCGGTGCAGCCGAAGCAGTGATCGACGAAGACGATCCGGCGGTTCAGGATCGCCTCGGCGTCCCAGTCGAAGATCGATTGCGGCGCATCTTTTCCGAACGGAAGATCTCCCATCTGATTGAAATCGCAGTCGCTCAGCCTGCCGTCGTAGTTCACGCTCACCATCGTTCTGCACATGATCCCCTCGGCCGCCCCCGGATTGAAGGCATTGACCAGTTTGTTCATGTACTCCTCGTAGCCGCCGCGGCGGACCAGATCGCGCTTGAACCGGTGGATCGGCATGTTCGTGATCGTGTAGAGATTGTTGAAGAGAATGCCGAACTTCTCCCCCAGCTCCCGCTTGTAGTCCCTCTCCAGCGATTCCTGCGCTGCCGGAAGAAACGCACCGACCGGGTTGTAGACCAGATTCAACATCAGTCCGGTCCCCTCCTTCCCGTACCCGACTTCGTTCAGTCGCTTCAGTCCGTCGATCGACTTCTGGAAGACTCCCCGTCCCCGCTGCTTGTCGGTGAAGTACTCGGCATAGTAGGGGAGGGAACAGATCACCTCGCACTGATGTGCGGCGAAGAACTCCGGCAGGTAGGCCTTGCTCTCCTTTGTGACCGGGTTGCCGTCGAACTGGACGGTCAGGTTGTGGCGGACCATCACATGCTTCCCGAGCTTCTTCGCCTCGGCGACGACCCAGTCGAAATGCTCGTTCAACTCGGGTGCCCCGCCGGTGATGTCCAGCGTTTTGATCTCCGGATGAAGACCCAGAATCTCCACAACTTTCTCGACCGTCCGTCGGTCCATCGCCTCGGTCCGCTTCGGTCCGGCATCCACATGGCAGTGAAGACAGGCCTGATTGCAGAGCTTGCCGATATTGATCTGCAACGTCTCGATTGAAAGGGGTCGCAGATCAAGTCCGGCCTCTTTCACATGCCTGTTGAAGTTGAATCGGGGAAGGGGAGGGCTCTCCCTCTTCTCCTTTGCTCCGTTCACTACCTGTTCCTGATCTATTACGTTCAATTCCATAATGCTTTCAATAAAAATTCAAAATGACCTGCCGTGGCGGATGCAAAAAGCAGCAGGGGCAAGTTCGGCTCCCGTCAGTTGCAGTCAGTGCCTGCTTGAATGAAAAATCAAAATTCCCGTCGCGGCGGATCCGGAAGCGGAGAGAGCGCAAGTCCGCTTCCGGTGCTTCCACACCCCTCTATCCCTGTTTTGAATTTTGCCTTTTTCATTTTTCCTTACTACGCTCCTACCTTTTCCAGTCCGTTCAGCATCTGCACACCGTGGACCAGCGAGGCCCCACCCCGAACGGCGGAGGCCACATGGACCGCCTCGGTCATCTGTGCCGGATCGGCTCCCGATTCCAGACAGCTCTGCGTGTAGGCGTCGATACAGTAGGGGCACTGGATGGTGTGGGCGACGGCGAGTCCGATCAACTGCTTCTCTCTCTTGCTGAGGGCGCCGTCGGTTCCGGTCGCCGCGTTGTACCATTCGAAGAATTTATCCGCCAGTTCTTTCTGGTGGGTGCCGATCTGGCCGAAACGGTTCAGGTCGTTCGATTCATAATAGTGAGCCATAAGGTTCTGTACAGAGTATCGATAATAGTTGATTGATAGTGATAACGACAGACGTCACGGCAAACCATACGGGGGCGGTATTTCGCCTGCCGATGGAAAGAGAGCGTCCGAAACCGTTTGAAGCGGCCTTGCGGCAATCAGATCAGGAGATCATCCCTGCGATCGGGAAGGAAGAAGGGGGGGCCGGAAGAAAGGATCGCGTCAGCGCCTTGTGGTTTGTCGGGAGGATGTGGAACGATCTGGTTTTCGACACAACGGCGATGTGGAGTGCGATGCCGAGAAGTCTGCCCAGTGCGATCTCCGCTTCTGGAGATTGCCACGAATCATAGTCGGGACGAATAACCGGGAGGGGAGCGGCTGAAAGCCGTGAGCAGAGATCGTTGAAGAGGTGGGGCGTTTGCCACGACAGGTTGAGGAATTCTTCCCTTCGGTATGCCTGTCGGTTCAGTCCGATCAGGAACGCCCCTCCATCATGGGTCGGGGCAGCCGATGCTTTCTCCCCTCTCTCCAGCAGACGGAATCCCTCAAGAATATCTTCCGATGTGATATCCGGAGAATCGTTCCCGATCACGACCACCTGCTCGTATCCGAGAGCAAATGTCTCCTCGACGGCGTTTGCAATCCGTTCCCCGAACGTGTTGCCGTGCTGTCGGAGGAAATGATCGGCATCGATGTCGCTCCCTTTATCGCCGACGGTCAGCACCAGGTCGATCCGTTCCCGCAGCCGAGCGGTTCGGGCGCTTATCGCCCGATTCACCTCGCGATAGCCGAGGGGAGGAGTGTGCCGACGGGGAAGGGGTTTGATCCGTCCTTCCAGACGTTCATCGCGAACAAAGAAGAGTATGGCCTGTTGTGATCTCATCGGTCGTGAATATATCTCCCGGGCCCTGACGTTCCAAGGGGAGTTATCCTTTCTTCTATCTCTCTTCTTTTGAGCTATGAGGTGATCCGCGTTGTCCGGGTGTTGCGGTGGTGTCGCCCCGGGTTGCGGGCGTCTCCGTGCTGACGCACGGAGCTATTGGTGGGGAGACCGGATGGTTGTTGTCTGGCGGTGGTGTCGCCCCGCGTTGCGGGGCTGTGAGGTTGGTGTGGGGAGGATGTGGTGCAGGGTGTATACACATAACGGCTCATGTCCCTCAGGACATGAGCCGTCTGGTTGTTGTATGCGGAAAAAGAGTCCGAATCGGGCGTTACCGCAGCACTTGCAGTTGCGTCGATCGGCGTTCCCCGCCGGCCTCGATGGCAACCAGATAGGCTCCGGTCGGCAGATCGGCGAGATCAAGCCGGAAGGTTCGTTGTCCCGCCTCGACGTTCGGTTGTCTGATCGAGCGGACCGTCCGTCCCAGATTGTCGACCAGGTTGATCGAGACGTCGGACCGCTCGTTCAGCGTCATCCGGATCGTCGTCTCTCCTTCGGCCGGGTTCGGCAGAATCCGTGCGGCCAACTCCGAAGTTTCCGGATCATCGACCGATGAAGTCTGGAAACTTGTCTCGTAGTACTGGCGGTGAAGAGCAGTTGCCAGCGTCTCCAGTTCCGGAATCGTACCGGTCTGGGGCGCGTTCCCTTTTCCGGATGGAGTTCCGTTCGGTGTCACTCCTTCAAGCACTACGAAGGCGATGGCGAAATGTGCCTTGTCCCCGGGGCGCAGACTGAAGGGCTTGGTCCCCATCAGAACCCGTTTGTCTCCCGGGCCATTGTCGCCGTCCAGACTTCCGGTGCTTATGAACTGATAGCGCTCTTCCGGTGTTCTTGGATCCATTTGAATAACCCAGTTGCGGAAAGAGTGAACCTCTCCGCCGGCACGGAAGAGATTCCGACGGCTTTCGTCGACAAATCCGTTCCCGTCCACAACCGGGGCTTCCAGCATGATAATCGCAAGTGTGCCGTAGTCGTTCTGTTCCTGTTCGGACCAGA